>CANQSP010000038.1 GCA_947626555.1 uncultured Clostridia bacterium
AATTGGTCATAACAATATAGAGTATTCAAACTATATATTTTTCAAAAAAGTGTGACATATGATTGACTAACCTTCAATAAAACAAGTAAAATTTTTAACATATACTATTGAAAAATATGAATAAAAATGTTAAGATAGTATAGCATAGATAAAACAAAAACAAGGACAACACAAATAAAAAAAACCTTAAGAGAGTTAGAGGTTGGTGAAAATCTAACAGGAACTAGTTTATTTGTTATCACCTTTGTTGTTTTTAAACTGAAATTTAATTTTTATCTTTAAATTTTATCAAGCCATATAAACTATTCATTGCAAAAATGTTTTGTATTTGAATATAACATGTTAATGTTATACTAAAATACTAAAATATTAAAATATTAAAATATTATTTAGATTATTTAGAAAGTAAGTTTAAACGTAATTCTGCGTTAAAGAAAAATGAGAGGAAGGCCAATTTTTATAATACTAAAATCCAAGAATAATGGTAGTATAGTAATAACAAAATAGTGCTTTCAAATTAGGTGGTACCACGGAAATTCACTCTATTTCGTCCTAAATAATGGATGAAATAGAGTTTTTTGATTTATACCTACTAAATAATTGAAAAAATGGGAATTATAATAAGGGAGGTGCGAAAGATGGAAGAAGTAAAAAGAAGACGAGTGTATAGACACTTTAAAGGGAATTATTACTTTGTAGAAAACATAGGGTATGATTCAGAAACTAAAGAAAGGTTAGTAATATATAAAACATTATATGAAAGAGAAGACGGAAAATCAATTTGGGTAAGACCAGAGAAAATGTTTTTAGAAGAAATACCAGATAGACCAGATAATATAACAGGTCAAAAGCATCGTTTTGAATTAGTTAAAGAATTAGAAGTAAATTATTTAAAAGAAGATTAACAGAGAAAGGCTGTCCAAAATTGTCCCAATTGGCACAATTGGGGACAGTCCCCAACTGAGAAGGAGGAAAATATAATGTACAAAAAAGTTGAACTTAAAGAAGATGGCTTTGTAGGCATGGAAAAAGAGGTTAGAGATTTATGGTCTAAAAAAGATATAATCCATAAAAACTTTGATTTAAATGAAGGAAAAAAATATTTTTCTTTTTATGATGGACCACCTACAGCAAATGGTAAACCACATGTTGGTCATATTTTAACAAGGGTTATGAAAGATATTATACCAAGGTATAAGGTAATGAAAGGGTATAATGTTACAAGGAAGGCTGGATGGGATACTCATGGACTTCCAGTTGAACTTGAAGTTGAAAAGAAATTGGGAATTTCTGGAAAGCAACAAATTGAAGATTATGGAGTTGTAAAATTCATAGATGAATGTAAAGACAGTGTATTTAAATATGTTTCTATGTGGGAAGAAATGACTGATCAAATTGGTTTTTGGGTTGACATGAAAAATCCATATGTTACATATCATGATGATTATATTGAGTCTGAATGGTGGGCTTTAAAGCAAATGTGGGAGAAAGGTTTATTATACCAAGGTTATAAGGTTATGCCTTATTGCCCAAGATGTGGAACAGCACTTTCTTCTCATGAAGTTGCTCAAGGTTACAAAGATGTTCAAGATTTAACTTGTACTTGTAAGTTTAAAGCAGTAGGAGAAGATAATGTTTACTTTTTAGCTTGGACAACAACTCCATGGACGTTACCTTCAAACTTAGCACTTTGTATAAATAAAGCATATACATATGCCTATGTAAAGGTTGAAAAGCCTATTATAGATGGTAAATTACAAGAAGAAGGAAATCCAGAAATATATATTTTGGCAAAAGAATTAGTTCCTTCAGTTTTAAAAGATATTCCATATGAAATTGTAAAAGAGGTAAAAGGTACAGAGCTTTTGGGCATGAAGTATGAACAATTAATGCCTTATGCAAAACCAGAAGATGGTAAAGCTTTTATAGTTATTCATGGAGATTACGTTACTTTAACAGATGGTACTGGTATAGTACATATTGCACCAGCTTATGGTGAAGATGATAACTTTGTTTGCAAACAAAATGGAATTGCTTTTGTTAATTTAGTGGATAGAGAAGGAAAATTTATAGATGATGTTGAACCATGGGCAGGTAAGTTCGTAAAAAATTGTGATAAGGATATTTGTATATGGCTTGCTAGACAAAATAAATTATTTGGAAGTGCAAGACATACACACAGTTATCCTCATTGTTGGAGATGTGATACACCACTTTTATATTATCCAAAAGATAGCTGGTTTGTAAAAATGACAGCTGTTCGTGATAACTTATTAGAAAATAACAATAAAATAAACTGGATGCCAGATACAATAAGAACAGGTCGTTTTGGAAAATTCCTAGAGAATGTTATAGATTGGGGAATTTCAAGAGATAGATATTGGGGAACACCACTTCCAATATGGACTTGCGAATGTGGTCATAAAGAGTGTATAGGAAGCAGAAAAGAGTTAGAAGAAAAAGGAATAAATGTACCAGAAAATGTAGAGCTTCATAAACCATACTTAGACCCAATTCATTTAAAATGTCCAAAGTGTGGAAAGGAAATGGTAAGAGAAAAAGAGGTTATAGACTGTTGGTTCGATTCAGGTTCAATGCCATTTGCTCAATTACATTATCCTTTTGAAAATAAAGATATGTTTGAGAAAACATTCCCAGCACAATTTATTTCAGAAGCAGTAGACCAAACAAGAGGCTGGTTCTATACTTTACTTGCAATTTCAACATGTATATTTGAAACAAATCCATTCGAAAATTGTATAGTATTAGGTCACGTACTAGATAGCAAAGGTTTAAAAATGTCAAAACATTTAGGAAATGTTGTAGATCCATTTGAAGTACTTTCATCTGTTGGTGCAGATGCAACAAGATGGCATTTTTATACATCAAGTGCTCCATGGCTTCCAACAAGATTTTCTGTAAAAGATGTAGAAGAAACACAAAGGGGATTTTTATCTACATTATGGAATGTTTATTCATTCTATGTTCTATATGCAGAAATTGACCAATTCGACCCTACAAAATATAAGAACTTTAAATCTGAAAATGTAATGGATAAATGGATAATTTCAAAACTAAATACATTAGTTAAAGAAATTGATGAGAAATTAGATAAATATGAAATTACATCAGCAGCTATTCAAATAGATGAATTTACAGATGAATTGTCAAACTGGTATGTAAGAAGAAATAGAAACAGATATTGGCAAGAAAGCTTAAATGATGACAAAATAGGAGCATATATGACATTATATACAGTATTAACGACATTAGTAAAAGTTGCAGCTCCATTTGTACCATTTATGACCGAAGAGATTTATCAAAATTTAGTTGCAGGAATAGATAAAGACGCACCAGAAAGTGTTCATTTATGCTATTGGCCAGAAGTAGATGAAAAATTAATAGATAAAAAGCTAGAAGAAGAAATGGGATTAGCATACACAATAGTTCAATTAGGAAGAAGTGCAAGAAACTCTGCTAATATAAAAAATAGACAGCCACTTTCTAAAATGTTAATTTCAGCAACATCACTTCCAAAATATTATGGAGATATAGTAAAAGATGAGTTAAATATAAAAGAGGTAGAATTAGGAGCACAAATGTCAGAGTATGTAAACTTCGAAATTAAGCCAAATTTACCTGTTTTAGGAAAAACTTATGGAAAATTAATTCCAAAAATAAAGGAAGAAATTTCAAAATGTAATCAAATGGATTTAGCATTGAAAATCCAAAAAGGAGATGTTTATGAAATAACAGTTGATGGCGAAACTATAGAATTAAATAATGAAAATCTTTTAATTACAATGCAAGGAAAAGAAGGTTTTGCATTTGCTGGAGAAGGAGAAATAGGTGTTGTATTAGATACAACTATAACAGAAGAATTGAAAGAGGAAGGTTATTTAAGAGAAATTCTATCAAAAGTACAAAATATGAGAAAAGATAGTGGCTTTGAAGTATTAGATAGAATAGAACTATATGTAGCTGGAAATGAAATGCTTGAAGGTGTAATAAAGAAATTTGAAGGTCAGATTAAAAAAGACACTTTAGCAAATGAAATTTTATATAATGAAAATGCAGATTATACAGAAACATCTATAAATGGTGAAAACTTAAAGGTTGCAGTTAAAGTAGTAAAATAGATATATTTAAAAGATTAAACATGAAGAAATGTAGTATTTTAAAAGTTAAAGCATATTATGAAATAAAAAAGAGTTTGAATAGTGTTAAATAGCACTATTCAAACTATATTTTATAAACGAAAGGAAAAATATATGAAAAAATTAAAAGAATATATTATAAATGGAATTAGAGGCTTTTGTATGGCATTAGCTGATAGCGTACCTGGTGTATCTGGAGGAACAATAGCATTTTTATTGGGATTTTACGACAAATTTATAGGTTCATTAGATGATTTATTTAGAGGTAAAAAAGAGAAAAGAATAGAAGCTATAAAATTCTTAATTAAAATAGGAATAGGTTGGGTAATTGGATTTGCAATAGCATCAACAATACTTGCAAACTTGTTTGATACACAAATATATGCAATGAGTTCATTGTTTATAGGTTTTATAATATTTGCAATACCTATTGTTATATATGAAGAAAGAGAAGTATTAAAGAAAAATTTATGGAACATAGTATTTGTGCTATTAGGTATTGCAGTTGTTGTAGCAATTACTTTCTTAAAACCAGCGGGTGCTGTTGATATTCAAAATTTGAATATTGGATTAATAGTATACATATTTATATCAGCCATGGTAGCAATATCTGCAATGGTATTACCTGGAATTTCTGGTTCAACATTATTATTAATATTTGGTTTATATGTGCCAATAATTTCAGCAGTAAAAGAATTATTACATTTTAATTTTTCTGTTTTACCAGTACTTATAATATTTGGTTTAGGGATTATCGCAGGAGTTTTACTTTTTGTAAGGCTAATAAACAAATGCTTAACAAGTTTTAGATCTCAATCTATTTATGCAATAATAGGAATGATGTTAGGTTCACTATATTCTATAGTTCAAGGGCCAACTACTTTAGATGTACCACAACCTGCTATGACTTTTGAGACATTTAGCATATTATTCTTTATTATAGGTGCAGTTATTATTGGTGGATTACAGGCTTTAAAATATTTTATGGAGAAAAAAGGTTAAACTATTAGGCCGGGTTAAACTATAAGGGACGGGGTTAAATAGTTTAGTGGAAACAAAATACAACTATAAATGCAAAACATGAATATATTATTTATTTAGTAACTCCCAACTGCATAATAGCTTGTAAGCAAATTTTATTTATGTAAAACAAGTTTTACAAATAAAATTTGCCTACAAGCTATAATTTGTTGGTCCCTACAAAATGTTACTAAATAAATAATATATTCATGTTTTGCAAATATTTTTAAAAATTTCCACTAAACTATTTAACCCCGTCCCTTATAGTTTAACCTTGACATTATGTAAAATACATTATATAATATGTAAAGTTATCAAAAACATTTTTTGAAAGGAGAACAAGATGAATAATAGTGTTTATAAGGCTTTAGAACGATATGTTCGGTTAAAAGAGGAATGTAAGCAATTTGATAAACTTAAGAAAGAGGCATTTATGATATTTCGACCAACTTATCCTTCTGAGGCTATTATGGAAAATTCTGAAATAGCATGGATAAATCTTCAAGAGTGGTGTACTGCGAAGGAGCGTTTAGAAAATTTTTCGATTGATTATGAGGTGTTTGAAAAATTTGAAAAGCTGAAGAATTATAGCATAACAAGGGAAGAGTTAATTAAATTTTTACGAAAAGCAAGAAATCAATTAGAAGAATATGAGAAACGTTTAAATGTGCAAACTGTAGATCAGGAGGAAATAATTAAAAAACTGTATGATGAAATGGCAGAAAGACAAGATTTTTTAGGTTATATTATGAAATATCCCGGAATTAAAAGCATTGTTATTGATTTTATTTTGTTTGATTAAACAGTTCTCAAAGTAATCTTTGCATTAAGGAGGAGAAAAATGTTAACGTTGTTAATTCTTGTTCTGTTAGTTATTTTATTTTCTAGATTTAAAAAAATGCAATTTGGAACAAGAACAATGCTAATGGTATTAGTAGGTTATCTTATATTAGCTGAAGTAATTACTGTAGCAGGGTATTATTCAAATCTCTTTTTGTCACCAAATGAATTGGTAGAGCAGAAAGAGCGGTTAGAAGTATTAGAAGATGAGTTTGAAAATCTTCTAGCGTCTGATTTTAGCTATGTACCAGAAAATGGTGATAGCCCTGAAAAACTAGAAAAATTTGTTAGTCAGTATAATATTTTAGAGTCTGACATCTCATTTTGTAAAAGTGAAATTGAAAGGGATGAAAGCAGAATAGACCCTAACTTTACTCCTAACAAAATAGCAAAAATGTTAACGGATTTCGGACTAGCAGAGTTAATACTGAAAAGATAATGTTGTAAAAAGGTCAAATGTTGATAATCAATATTTGACCTTTTTGCTATGATAAAAAGTTGATGAAAACTATTGCAAAAACTTGTATAAATTATATATAATTATGCATATAAAAAATAAAATTCGTACATACACTTATAAGAAATTAGTTAGGTATTATATAATGATAGAAAGGAAGTTAAGTTTATGAGAAAATATTTTGGAACGGACGGAATTAGAAGAATTGCAAATACTGAGCTTACGCCAAATTTAGTATATAAAGTAGCAAAAGCAGGTGCATGTGTGCTTGCAAAACATTCAGATCATACGCCAACAATATTAATAGGAAGAGATACACGTATTTCTGGAGGATTAATAGAGAGTGCTATGACAGCAGGTTTTTTAAGCTATGGTGCTAATGTAAAATTATTAGGTGTAATTCCAACGCCAGCAGTTGCATATTTAACAAGAAGATATAAAGCAGACGCAGGAGTAGTAATATCAGCTTCACATAATACATATGAATTTAATGGTGTAAAATATTTTAGTAACAAAGGAATGAAAATTCCAGATGAATTAGAAGAAGAAATAGAAGAAATAATGGATTCAGATAAATTAGATGCAATGACAGCAGTAGGAGATAAGGTAGGAGTTTCAGAAATTAGAACAGATTTAATGGAAGAATATGTATATTTCTTTAGAAAGAATTTTGAAGAAGAATTGGAAAATTTGGAAAAAGAAGATTTTATAGTAGCATTGGATACTGCAAATGGAGCAACATCAGCTATAGCGGAAAAAGTATTTAGAGTTTTGGGAATAAGATATTACATAAGAAATAATAATCCAGATGGAATAAATATAAATAGAAATTGTGGCTCTACGCATTTAGATGATTTAAAACAATTTGTAAAAGAAAAAAAATGCAACCTTGGAATAGCATATGATGGTGACGGAGACAGGTGTTTACTTGTAGATGAAAATGGTAATGAAATAGATGGAGATACTATACTTGCCATTACATCTAAATATTTAAAAGAAAATGGAAAATTAAAGAATAATACTATTGTTGCAACAGTAATGAGCAATCTTGGCTTAAAAAAGTATGCAGAAGAAAATGGTATAAATTATGTTCAAACAAAAGTTGGAGACAGGTATGTATTAGAGGAGATGTTAAAAAATGGGTATAATCTAGGTGGAGAGCAGTCAGGTCATATTATATTCTTGGATTATAACCCTACAGGAGATGGAATTTTAACATCACTAATGATGGTAAGAATTTTATTAGAAAAGAAAATATCAGCTTCAGAGGCAAGAAAGATAATAAAAATATATCCTCAAGTGCTAGTAAACGTAAAAGTTCCAAATGAGAAGAAAAGTGAATTAGAAAATATACCTGAAATAAAAGCAAAGATTCAAGAAGTAGAACAAGAATTTAAAGGAAATGGTAGAGTTTTAATAAGACCATCTGGAACAGAACCATTAGTAAGAGTAATGTTAGAAGGTTCAGATAAAAATGATATTACAGCAAAAGCAAATGAAATTGCAAAATTAATAGAAGAAAAATTGAATAACTAATTAAATTTCAGGAACTTAATGTATAATGAAAGAGTAGAACTAAAACTTTGAATTTACAAAGTTTAATTAAATATGAAATTAATAACTTGAACGTAATAAAAATAATGTTTATAATAACAAAAGAAACAAAATAAGAAGGGAAGAATGATGTCTAAAAAATCAGAATTATTTTTTAATACTTTTATAATAGCAATAGGAAAATTAAGTACGCAGGTAATATCAGTATTTTTACTTCCATTATATACAACAATACTATCAACTGAAGAGTATGGTATATATGACTTAATAATAACAATAACAACTTTTGTGGCACCTGTAGTAACATTACTTATGGAAGAAGCAATGTTTAGGTTTTTAATAGACTGTAAAACGGAAAATGAAAGAAAGAATGTTATCTCGCAAACATTTTCGTATATTGTAAAAAGTACAACAATATTTATAGTATTAATAGGTATTATAGGTGCTCTATTCAAAATACCATATACATTTATATTTATTGTATATTTAATAGCTGTAATAGTAATGCTACTTATGAATGCAATAACAAGAGGTTTAGGAAAAATAAAACTATATTCAGCTGCAAATGTAATCTTAAGTTTAATGACTATAATATTAAATGTTGTATTTATCGCTTGGCTTAAAATAGGAATGGAAGGTTTATTATGGGCTGTAATCATTTCTAATATATTTGTATCAATTTTCTTATTCCTAAAATTAAAAGTATATAAATTAGTTTCACTAAAAAGAATAAACAAAAATAAAACAATGAAAGAAATGGTAAAATATTCAATACCATTGGTGCCAAATAGTTTATCATGGACAATAATAAATTTATCAGATAGATTAATAGTATCCACATTTTTAGGAACAGCAGCAAATGGTGTATATTCAATGGCACATAAATTTCCAAACTTTATGGATACATTTTACAGCTTTTTTTATACAGCTTGGAAAGAATCTGCATCAAAAGCTTTAAACGATAATGACGATGAACGTAAATTTTATAATAGTATATATAGAACTGTAAAAAATTTCATGTATGCCATTGTTACAGGTTTAATAGCACTTTTACCATTTGCATTTCCATTATTAATAAAAGGTGACTTTACAGAAGCATATTATTATACTCCTGTTTTAGTTATCGCAACATACTTTTCAAACATGTCTAGCTTCTTTGGAGGAATTTTTTCAGCGTATAAAAATACAAAAGTAATGGGTACAACAACAATAGTATCAGCAGTAATAAATCTTATAGTAAATATTACATTAATTCATTTTGTGGGCTTATGGGCAGCAGCAATATCTACATTAATAGCAACAAGTTTTGTATATCTACAAAGAAAAAATAAGATAAGGCAACATGTAAAATTAAAAGCTAAAATTAGAATAACAGATTTCATTTTATTAGCAGTAGTATTATTATCGTACTATTTAAAAAATATACCATTACAAATATTAATGCTAGTAATAACAGTAGTTTATTGTTTATATATTAATAAATCATTAATAAGAGATATTTTAGGAAAATTTTTAAAAAGACAAGCAACATAAAATTCATAAATAAAAAATGCATAAAGGGTGTCCCTTTTTGTCCCATTTGTCCCAATTGGGGACAGTCCCCAATTGGTATAATTATAATAGCTTTTGGTTAAAATATAACTTGAATGGAGGTTATAATGTTTAAACCAAAAGCTATTTATTTTGAAAAAGAAATTGAGAATTATGAATTAGGAAAAGAGTTATTAGAAAAATATAAAGATGTACCTAAAATAGAAATAGAAAGTCATAATAATATTGAAGAAATGAGAAAAAAGCAAAATAGTGAATTTGCTGAAATGAAAAAAAATTTAATTATAGGAGTAAGGAAAACTCATAATTTTGTAGAAAATCATAAAACTTCTGATTATTTAGTTCCATATACATCGTCTGGTTGCACGGCTGCTTGCATGTATTGCTATTTAGTTTGCAATTATAATAAGTGTGCATATTTGCGCTTGTTTGTAAATAGAGAGAAAATGTTAGATAAAATTATAAATACAGCCCAGAAGGCTGAAAAAGAATTAACTTTTGAAATAGGTAGTAATAGTGATTTGATTTTAGAAAATACAATTACTAATAATTTAGTATGGACTATAGAGAATTTTAAAAATACAAATAAAGGGAAATTAACATTTCCTACTAAATTTGATATGGTTGATCCTATACTACCGCTAGATCATAAAGGTAAAATTACTGTTAGAATGAGTGTTAATCCTGAAGAAATTATTAATAGAGTGGAGTTTGGAACTTCGAGATTAGATGGAAGGATAGAAGCAATTAATAAATTAAAAGATGCAGGTTATAACATTGGAATATTAATAGCCCCTGTAATTTTAGTAGATAATTGGAAAGAACTGTATTTGCAATTAATTCAAACTCTTAATGAGAAGTTATCTGAAAAAGTGAAAAAAGATGCATTTTTTGAGATTATATTTATGACCTATAGTTATGTGCATACAAAAATAAATGAAGAAGCTTTTCCTAATGCTATTAATTTATATAATAAAGAATTAATGACTGGAAGAGGCAGAGGAAAGTATTGGTATAAAAACGATATAAGAAAAGATGCTGAAATTTTTATAAGAGAACAAATGAATAAATATTTTCCTAATAATAAAATAGAATATATTGTTTAAACTATAAGGGACGGGGTTAAATAGTTTAGTGGAAACAAAAATAACTACAAAAAATGCAAAACATGAATATATTATTTATTTAGTAACTCCCAACAGCATAATAGCTTGTAAGCAAATTTTATTTATGTAAAACAAGTTTTACAAATAAAATTTGCCTACAAGCTATAATTTGTTGGTCCCCACAAAATGTTACTAAATAATATATTAATGTTTTGCAAATATTGTTAATACATTTCCACTAAACTATTTAACCCCGTCCCCTATAGTTTAAAGGTATTTCTTTAATGTTTCAACACTATCTTCTTGCATAACAACAAAATCATTTAAAATATTTTTTACGTCTGGTTCTATATCATGATGTTGATTTAATAAACGTCTACCTTCAATAATACCCATGTTTGTACCTTGCATTAATAATTCTGATAGTTTAGATGTGGTATCGTCTGTCATTGTTTTCATTTGTATTCCATACCAAGTCATCATTTTATTCATAGCATTTGTTTCATGAGGTTCTTTACTACTATAATTTGAATATAAATCATTTACTCTGTTAGAAATGTCTTTATATTTATTATATTCAGTGTCAAGGACTTCTTTAAATCTGCCATCTGTAACTTTTTCAGATACATATGAAATAGCATCCATACCCATTGTAGCACCTTTGTTTACTTCATCTAAAACATTTAAATTTTGATTTTCCATAATTTAACACTCCAATCTAATATTTTATATATTTTTATTATGTACGAAATAAGAAAAAATATAACTATAGTAGATAAAACTAAATAGTAAGCCATAAATGTTAATAATGAACAGAAAAATATAAGCAAAGATAAATAAAAGGAAAAATAAGGAAAAATAAGGAAAAAATGTAAAAGTAAAGAAATGAATATTGCGATGTTATGTAAATTGTGATATAATATTCGTATGCATGTGTATTTTTAACATAAAAAATCATTATGATAACAATTGAAAGGAGCATTATATGAACAATTCATTACCAATTTTTCCATATCGGGAAAAAATTGTGGGGGCAGTAAGAGAAAATGCTGTTACAATTATAACGGCAGAGACAGGATCGGGTAAGTCTACCCAAGTACCACAATACTTAAGCGAGCTTGGTAATGATGTTATTGTTACCGAGCCGAGGCGGATGGCAGCGTGGTCGCTGGCGGAAAGAGTTGCAGAAGAAATGGACACAGAACTTGGAGGAAAAGTAGGTTTTCAAACAGCTTTTGAGAGAAATTTTTCTCAAGATACATCTATACTTTATTGCACAGATGGATTAGAGCTAGTTAGATTACTTGCTGAAAAAAATGACGGAAAGCAGAAAGTGCTTATTTTTGATGAAGTCCATGAATGGAATCTCAATATGGAGACACTTATAGCTTGGTCAAAAAAGAAACTTCAAGATGGGTGGACCACAAAAATAGTTATTATGTCTGCAACAATTGAGGACGAGGAATTAAGCAAGTATTACAAAGATGTAACGGCCGATGTTTGCGTCCTTAAAATTCCAGGAACATTATTTCCAGTAGAATTTGAACAAAAAAGTGATGAAATCTTTCTGAAAAGTACTATTCAAGACATGGTTTTGGAAGGCAGAAATACATTAGTATTTGTACCTGGAAAGAAGGAAATCACCGATATCGTTGATTATCTTAAGGAAAGAATGGTGGATGCAGAAATACTTCCTTTACATGGAGAGCTTGACTATACCGAGCAGAGAAAATGCTTTTATACCTATAACCGTCCAAAAGTAATTGTTGCTACTAATGTGGCACAAACTTCTATTACTATTCCGGATATTGATGCTGTTATTGATACTGGAAAAGAAAGAAGGTTGGAGGTTGAAAATGGTATTCAAGGCTTATTCTTAAACGATATAAGTAAAGCAGATATCATGCAAAGAAAAGGAAGGGCAGGACGCACAAAAGAAGGTAAGTACGTTCTGTGTTCTGATGTCTCTTTTGAAGAAAGACCTGATTTTTCAGTTCCGGAAATTCAAAGGGGGATTTTGGACCAAATAGTACTAAAGCTTGCATCTTGTAATATAGATGCGACCGAGGTGGAATTTTTCCATCAGCCAAGTATGGAAGCATTGCTATTGGCAAAGAAAAACCTTATCAATTTGGGAGCGATTACAGCGGAAAGTGAAGTAACCCCTATAGGATATAAGATGGCAAAAATGCCTATATCTGCACAGTCTGCTAGAATTATTATCGAGGCAGAAAAATATGGGGCTACGGAAGAGGCGATTGTTATTGCAGCCATTTTAGAGATGGGAACTTTGCTCGGTAAGGACTGTAGTTACTTCAAATTTACCCAAGAAAAGTCTAGCGATTTGCTCGCTGAATTCGATGTATGGAATGAGCTTCAAAAGATGAAAAACATTAACTTTGGTGAGCTCAGAATTAATAAGAAAACATATAATCGGGTCAATGAGTACATAAGAAGACTTGAGGAAGTATTGGATGGTGTAGTAGAACTAAAGTCTTCTTCTAATAGGGAAAATATGAGAAAGTTTATCATTGCAGGAATGCTCAATAACATTTTTGTACTTAATGATGAATTTGGTCGGGATGATACTTATATAGGAGAAGATGGCATCAAATGTAAATTGAATAGGAATAGCTGTGTACTGTATATTAGTGCAAAAATAGTAGTTGGCATTCTTAGACAATTTGAATATACGGATTGGTATGGCTTCAAATATAAAAATACGGTCATTAACAATGCAACAATAGTGACTGTTGAAGATTTGAAGGAGTTGGCACCAAGTTTTATAACAGAAAACATGGAAAATCCGTATTATCAAAGATATTCGGATTCTGTAGTGGTTCAAAAAGTTACATACTTTAGAGGACAGCGCGTAGCAAGTGAGTATGTAACTGTAAAAAATCATCCAGATTACGAATTATTAAAAAATAAAAGTGAAGCGTTACTACCGCAACCTGCAGTGGTAATTGATGGGAAGACATTTGATGTCAATTATGGTTGGCTTGAGGCAAGTATTACGATAGATGAGGAAACATTGCGTACAACAAGTATTAACGAAGTAGTGCTGAATAATGGAAATAAAGTAAAAATTAGGTACATCGTTGATGCAACAAAATATATTGTAGTGCAGTCTACTCAAATATCAGACTTGCGAAAGCGAGCTGAAATGGAAAGGATTGGTATGGCTTGGGAAGATGCAAGAGAAGGCTTAAAGCTTAAGTCATATAAGCTTGAAGCGATACTTGAAGCATATGGCCAAGGAAAGAAAATTGTTACTCATAGTGATTTCGGAGACGGAGAGCCGATATATGGTTACATTTGCTTTGAACTTCTGCAGAATAGTTCTATTAAAATTAAACTGTTGGAAAATAGTGAAGAAGCAAATGCAAAAACACAGGAAGTAATTGAATTCCTGTACGGGAAAATTATCAAAGAAAACTATTCAGAGAAAAAATTCCGTTTTTTGAAGGCTCAGAAAGGTCTGTCACGAAAAGAGCAAAAAGTAAAAGATGAGTTTGACTCCGAAGTAAGAGAGATGCTTAAAGGACTTGATATTAATAATATTGAGGAGCGACTTGAATATTTGGAGGAACTTTATCAAGAGTTAATATTAGAACTCAAGATAGCTTAAATTACTTTTTGCTTAAAAAGTTAAGAACTCGCTGGTAATTGCCAGCGAGTTTTCATATATATAAATTAGTAGATTAAATAACATAAAATTACAAAAAAAGTAATATTTA
>CANQSP010000039.1 GCA_947626555.1 uncultured Clostridia bacterium
GCCGTATGCCGAACGGCACGTACGGTGGTGTGAGAGGGAATAAATAAAATAATTATTTATTCTCTACTCGATTGTTAATCCCCTCGAAAGGGGTTTATATATAAACTTATGAATTTGCAGAAACTAACCAACTATCTATTAAGAAGGGGAGGATAATGATGCTCAAGCAAAAAGAAAAAAATATGGGTCTATTTTTAGACCAAAATCAGAGTCCAAGCCAATTTTTAGAAAGACGGCTTGCGACACTTTACGGTATTAATTCAATGGCAATAAAGGCACTTGATTTAGTACGTGAAGAGATGTGTGCCGAGAAAGGTTTTAAGAGGGACAATGGAACAGATTATTACAACCATTGTGTAGATGTAGCTAATACGTTAATATCATTTGAAATAAAGGATGAAGATACTATTTGTGCAGCATTACTGCATGATATTATCGAAGACGTAGAAGGATACAGAAGGGTAACGATTGCTAAGATGTTCAATGATAATGTGGCTAGGTTGGTAATGTTAGTTACTAAAGAAGAAGGCGTAAATTATAAACAACCAGAAGCAATAAAAGGATATCTTCAAGCGATTATATGTGATATGAATGCTGCTGCAATAAAGACAGCAGATAGAATGCACAATATGATGACACTTGAAGAAAAAACATTTGAAGCACGTTATCGGAAAGCAATGGAAACAAAAACATATTATTTGCCTTTCTTTAAACAGTGCAGAAATATGTATCCTCGTTACGAAAACCTTTTCTATGCAGCTAGAGCTGCAATTGAACCTTTAATTTTCCACATAGAATCTTTCTATTTGGAAATTCAAAGGTTGCAGAAGGAGTTAAATAAGTAAAACAAAGGAGCAATATATGGCAAAAAACGTTGTTAACAAATTTGCAAGCAAATTCATAAGTAAAAGGGTGCCCTTAAAGTAAGGACACCCTTTAATTTAAAATATTAAAAAAGTTTAGGAGATTTAATTATAGAAATATTATCTTAAAACTCTAAACCATTCAAAGAAAATATCTTGTAACATATTATGAAGATTGATTTTTTTTACTTCAGAATTAGACACAATGTTTACAGTACAAAGAGTCTCACCATTCAATTTGTAAGAAACTTCTCCAATTTTTTGACCAAATGAAATAGGAGCAGTTATATTATCTGGAATAGAAATAACTTGTTGTATATCTGTACCGGCGCCTTTTTGTAGTAGGGAGCCCACATCTGTTTCAAAAATAGCTTCTATACTATTAGAAGTGCCTTTAGTAACATTTATATTTTTTAGCACATCTCCTTGTTTGGCAAACTGTTTGAAAGAATAGTTACTAAATCCATAATCTAACAACTTTTGAGCCTCACTGAATCTTATCTTTGTAGTAGGTGCTTTCATAATAACTGCTATTAAAGATAATCCATCTCTTGTAGCACTTGCAGACAAATTATATAAAGCAAGGTCGGTAGAGCCAGTCTTTAAACCAGTTGCTCCGGCATAGTTTCTAATAAGTTTGTTTGTATTAGTAAGTTGAGATTTTCCATCTCTTAAAGTATCCATCCAAATAGTAGTGTATTTTGTAATAGAAGGATGCTTTGTAAGTAATTCTCTGGACATTAAAGATATGTCATTACTAGAAGTAACATGGCCATCGGTATCTAAGCCATGGCAATTTTTAAATGTTGTATCATTCATACCAAGTTCTTTTGCTTTATTATTCATTCGTTCTACAAAAGCCTCTTCAGAACCAGCTAGAAATTCTGCCATAGCGACAGTACAATCATTTGCAGAAGCGACACAAATAGCCTTTAACATTTCATCAACTGTAAGATTTTCAGTTACGTCTAACCAAATTTGTGAACCTCCCATATTACTTGCATGCTCACTACATGGAACCTTGTCTGTTAGAGAAATTTGACCGCTGTCTAAAGCTTCCATAATTAGTAGAATACTCATTACTTTAGTAACAGAAGCAGGACGTAAAATTTCATGACTGTTATGTTCATATAATATTTTCCCTGTCGACTGTTCAATTAATATAGCAGATTCAGACTCTAACTTCAAATCAACAGGTGCTACCGAAACTTGTGTGTTGTTTTCTTTAGAATTAACAGAATTAGTATTGTTAGACCAGACATATATTGAATCTAGGGTATCTACTCCTAAACTTAAAGGTAATACAGAAAAAGAAGTAAATACAAAAATTATTAAAAAATATAATATTTTTTTATACATATAGACCTCCTAATTATTTATTAAAATATATGTTGAATAACTTTAATAAAGAACTAAACTAATAGGGACGGGGTTAAATAGTTTAGCACTATAATTGCTCTATAATGTTACAATTAAACTAATGGGGACGGGGTTAAATAGTTTAGTAAGTATAAAATTCAATAATGTATAAGCAAAAAATTAATATTATATATTTATAAGCGATTCGTGGGGACCGTTTTAGAAAATGTTACGAGTGCTAACAAGTTACATTTTCTTAAATGGGGCAGCGAATAAATATATAATATTCATTTTTTGCTATAAATAAGTTTTATACTAAACTATTTAACCCCGTCCCCATTAGTTTAATTAAGAATTAATTCAGTGCTAAACTATTTAACCCCGTCCCTATTAGTTTAGATAAAGTATTTTAGCAATATATGGAGTTATTTCATTTATATCATACCAACCAGATGCCTTAGATGTATCATCAAGACCATTAGGATTAGAAACGTATACCATATTATAACTGTCACATGCAAGTAATGCCATAAAATGTGAGGAGGTAGTCCAACGATTGTCACAAGGCTTGTCCCATACGCAAACTATAATAGGAGTATCATTTTTTAGATGATTGATAATGTAGTTATTAGACATATGTTCAGAATCGTAGTAATAATTAGAATTTGATATTCCAAAAGTATTTGCTAATTCAAAAGGAATATTATCGCCAGAAAGCACAGGATAATACTTTGTTCTTAAATCTTCTGGGGTATAATCTATATTATAACCACTAAGTATTATAGACATTGAAGTTATTCCACAACCTTCATAAGACATAATACTATCCCAGTATGCATTATTGCTCCAAGAAGAATTTCCATTTTGTTTATATTCTTTATAAGTTTTTCCATTAGAGGTTGTAAAGGTTGTAGAATATCCATCTTTGTTTTCTACTACTTGCCTTCCTATACCAGAATATTTTTCATTTGTATATTTTGCTGTTATACTAATAGAGGCTAGGTTAGAATTATTAGGATTAGCATTACTAGAATTTTTATTAAGAAATAAAAATAATATAATTCCTACTATAAATAAAGTAACTAATAGCCTTTTTAGATTAATTCTTGTTTTGCGTTTCTTTTTCATATAAAAATTCATTCCTTGCATAATATATTTAGGTTTTTTTAAAGATTACCTATAAACTTTGATATAACAATTATTTCACATAAACTAATTTGATTATATATAAGATAAAATGAAAGTGTTTTAAGAAAATATTAAATAAATCTTAATATTTTCTTACAAATTTAATTCTTACTTTTTTAATGAGCAAATATATGCTATAATCAATAAAAAACCTTGGGAAAAGGAATGAGAACAATGAATGTTTTAGTATTAGATGATGAAAAAGAAATAGCAGATTTAGTAGAATTATATTTAAAAAACGAAAGCTATAATGTATATAAATTTTATGAATCAGAAAAAGCAATAAAATGCATAGATACAGAAAAAATAGATTTAGCCATATTAGATGTAATGATAAAAGAAAAAAATGGGTTTGAAATTTGTAAGTATATTAGGGATAAAAATTTCAAATTCCCAATTATAATGCTTACAGCAAAAATAGAAGATAAAGATAAGATTACAGGACTTACACTAGGGGCAGATGATTACATAACAAAACCATTTAATCCACTTGAATTAATCGCAAGAGTAAAATCAGCATTAAGAAGATATACTAAGTATAATGATAAAGATGAGGAAGAAAAAATATATATTGATGGATTAGAGATAGATAAAACAAAGCATAAATGTAGTTTGTATGATGAAACAATAGAATTAACACCACTTGAATTTGATATACTAATATACTTAGCAAGTAAAAGAGGGAATGTTGTAAGTTCTGAAGAGTTATTTGAAAATGTTTGGAAGGAAAAATATTTAGATAATAATAATACGGTAATGGTACATATACGAAGGATAAGAGAAAAATTAAAAGAAGATACAAAAAATCCAAAATTTATAAAAACAGTTTGGGGAGTAGGATATAAAATAGATTAAGGAGAGAAAAATATTGAATAATAAGGAATTTATAAAACTAAAAAATAGTATTGCCGTAAAAAGTACAGTTAAAATAATAATATATTCTATTTTAGCTATGTTAATATTTTTAATTATAGTTGATGGAATATTTCAAGATGAAATAGCTACGTTTGTTTATAGAATTGACACAGAATTATACTATTTTTTTGTTTCGAATAAAGTATTAGTATTTATCTTTACGTATTTATTAATATTTGCAATAACTACATTTATTGTAGTACAAAATATAAATAAATATATGATAGAAATAATGGAATCTGTAGACATAATTTTAAAAAATCCTGAAAAGGAAATAAAACTTTCAAGTGATTTGGTCATATTAGAAAATAAGTTAAATAGTATAAGAAGTGATTTAATACGAAACAAAAACATTGCCAACGAAGCAATTCAAAGAAAAGATGACTTAATAATGTATATGGCACATGACTTAAAAACACCACTTACATCAATAATCGGATATTTAACATTACTTACTCAAGAAAAAGAAATTTCACAAAATCTTCAAGAAAAATATATGAATATTGCATTAGATAAGTCGCTAAGGGTAGAAGAACTTATAAATCAATTTTTTGAAATAACAAGATATAACTTACATGACATGCCTATAAATAAGAAAAAAATAGACTTATCATTTTTAATAGATCAACTAATAGATGAATGTTATCCAATGCTACAAGAAAAGAACCTAAAATGTATAGTTAATAAAGATTCACATATTTACTTTTTAGGAGATGGAGATAAAATTGCGAGGGCATTTGAGAATCTATTAAAAAATGCTATTAACTATAGTTATGAAAATACAGAAATACTAATCAATATGGAAAAGAAAGATGATTCTATAAAAATTATTTTTAAAAATAAAGGAGATAAAATACCTCAATATAAATTAGATAAAATATTTGATAAATTTTATAGAATAGATGAATCTAGAAGTACTAAAACTGGTGGAACTGGCTTAGGTCTTGCTATAACAAAAGAAATAATTGAATTGCATAATGGAACTATTTCAGTTAAAAATGATGATGATTTTATAGAATTTTGCGTTGAATTTGGGGACGGTTCTAAAAATCCGGATTTTAGGGACGGAGTAAAATAGTTTAAAGATTATTTATATATATTGTGTAGTAAAATTGTTGAACTATTTAAGCAAGTCTAAAAAGATTGTAAAAAAAATCGGTATTACAGTGTTACAGATAACAAGTTTTAAAGATAGCAAGATTATTTCTTGCTTTTTTTGTTTATATATGATATTTTTATACAAATGATTAATGTTACTATATATTATGGCAATTTATATATAATTAAGGAGGAAAATAATTCGTATGAATAGAGAAGATGCAATTAATTTGTTAAAAAAATATAATAAAGAAGAATTTCACTTATTACATGCACTAACTGTAGAAGGGGTTATGAAATATTTTGCAAAAGAATTAGGTGAAAATGAAGAGTATTGGGGTATAGTAGGTCTTTTACATGATATAGATTTTGAACAATACCCAGAAGAACATTGTAAAAAAGCACCTGAGCTTTTAAATGAAATAAATGCTTCAGATGAAATGATTTATAGTATTTGTTCACATGGCTATGGAATATGTTCAGACCTAGAGCCAAAACATCAAATGGAAAAAATTTTATTTGCAACAGATGAATTAACAGGTCTAATTTGGGCTGCTGCAAAAATGAGACCATCAAAAAGTACAAAAGATATGGAAGTTTCTAGCTTGAAAAAGAAATTTAAAGATAAGAAATTTGCAGCAGGATGTTCTAGAGATGTTATAAAACAAGGTGCAGAAATGTTAGGGTGGGATTTAGATAAACTTTTGGAAGAAACTATTTTGGCAATGAGAGCTTGTGAAGATAGTGTGCAAGAAGAACTGAAGAATATTTGTTAAATATTGGTAAAAATTATAATAATTTGCTTAATATAAGTGAGTAAGAAATAAATATTTTTTATATAAAGTCTATAATAAGATGTCTACTTATAAATAAGGTTTACAATAAGTAGTTAAACTACTTGACAAAATAAGAAAATATCAGTATAATTAAATGTGTAATAAAAGTAAGGAGATAATCAAATGGTAGCAAAAATATGGAAAAAGGTATTATTAATAGCATTATTAATAGCATGTTTATTTAATATAGTTTCAAAACTAGTAGATAAAATGTCATTTGAAGAAGAACTTGCTTCTACAGTCGAATATATGGAAGAAAAAGAAGAATAAATATGCTTAGGAAAATCAATAATAGCTATTGAATAAAATAGAAAAATATGTTATTATAAAAAATGATATTTTTTAATAAAGAGAGGAAGAGGTGAATACATAATGAAAGCAGATTTACATCCAGAATATAAAGAAGCAACAATAACATGTGCTTGTGGTAATGTAATAAAAACAAATTCAACAAAATCAGATATGAAAGTTGATGTTTGTTCAAAATGTCATCCATATTGGACAGGTAATTTAAAAAGAGAAACTACTGGTGGTAGAGCAGATAAATTTAAAAAGAAATATGGAATTCAATAAAAATTATATTTTAGTGGCCTTTAAGAAGGGTCATTTTTTTATGCTAAAAGTTAATACAAAGAATATATACAAAAATAATTGTATAAGTAAAAACATACTAAATAGTGACATTTTTATTAATAAAATTCAAAAAAATATGGCAAAATGAAACTTTTTATGCTAGAATATAAAATATCTAAAATAGAGAGGAAGAAACAAATTGGAACATACATTCGAGCAATACATAGAAAAAGTAAAAGAATTAAATAAAGGAAAAAATCTAAAATATTTTATATTGACAATGGGCTGTCAATTAAATGAAAATGATTCTGAAAAAATTAGTGGAATGTTAACAAAAATGGGATATTCAGAGACAAATAATCAAGAAGATGCAGATATATTAATTTATAATACTTGTTGCGTTAGAGAAAATGCGGAAGAAAAACTATTTGGAAAAGTTGGCGAAGTAAAGAAGCAAAAGGAACAAAAGGGTACTATTATAGCTTTGGGTGGTTGTATGATGCAAGAGCAACATATATTAGACAAAATTAAGCAAAGCTATCCATATGTTGACATTATTTTTGGTACGCATACTCTTCATAAGCTTCCAGAAGATATATACAAAATTTTAAATAATAGAAAAAAGATAGAAGATATTTTATATATTGATGGTGAAGTAATAGAAGGTTTACCAATTAAAAGAAATGATAATATAAAAGCATCTGTTACAATAATGAATGGGTGCAATAATTTCTGTAGCTATTGTATAGTCCCTTATGTAAGAGGAAGAGAAAGAAGTAGGCATCCAAAAGATATTTTAAGTGAAATACAAGCATTAGCAAGTAAGGGCTATAAAGAAATAACTTTATTAGGTCAAAATGTAAATTCATATTTAAGGTCCGAAAAAGAGAATGGAAAAATAAAGGATATGGAGTATAAAGGTATAAATTCATTTGCAACTTTATTAAGAGCGGTAAATGAAATTGAAGGAATAGAAATAATTAGGTTTATATCTCCACATCCAAAGGATTTTACAGATGACGTAATAGAAGCAATTAGAGATTGCAAAAAAGTATGTAAATTAATACATTTACCTTTACAATCAGGAAGTACCGAAGTACTAAAAGCAATGAATAGAAAATATACCAAAGAGCAATATTTAGCTTTAGTAGATAAAATGAAAAAATTGATACCAGATGTTGTATTTACAACAGATATTATAGTAGGGTTCCCAGGAGAAACGGAAGAAGATTTAGAAGATACACTAGATGTTGTTAGAAAGGTTAATTTTGAACAAGTATTTATGTTTATATATTCAAGAAGGGTTGGAACTCCAGGAGATAAAATGGAAAATCAAATTCCAGAAGAAATAAAACATCAAAGGTTTAACAAATTGAAAGAATTAGTAGAAAAGCAAATACAAGTTAGGAATAAAGAATATATAGGGACAGTTCAAAATGTACTAGTAGAAGGTACAAGTAAGAATAATGAAAATATGCTAACTGGAAGAACATATTCAAATAAGGTAGTTGTTTTTGAAGGAAACGAAGATTTAATTGGAAAATTGATAGATTTAAAAATTGTTTCAGAGCATATGTGGTATTTAAAAGGGAAACTAATAAATTAATAAAGAAGCTTTTGAGATATATGCATAATCAAATGGCTTGGAGATAAATAATTAATTAAATTTGAGTTAAGTAATTGATAAAAAATAATTATTTTAATTGCAAATAAATAATAAAATTGTTATTTAATTGCAATTAAATATTAAATAGCCGTTTAATTAAATAAACTATAGATAGTAAAAGGAGAAAGAGGATTATGTCAGAATTTTCACCTATGATGCAACGTTATTTAGAAACTAAAAAAGAGTATGAGGATTGTATATTGTTTTATCGTTTAGGAGATTTTTATGAAATGTTTTTTGATGATGCAATAACAGCCTCAAGAGAACTAGAATTAACCTTAACGGGAAAGCTATGTGGACAAGAAGAAAGAGCACCAATGTGTGGTGTTCCTTTTCATGCAGCAGAAACATATATTTCAAAATTAATAGAAAAAGGTTATAAAGTTGCAATATGTGAGCAGTTAGAGGATCCGAAAGAAGCAAAAGGAATAGTAGAAAGAGGGGTAATAAGGGTAGTTACACCTGGTACTGTAATAGAAAGTAATCTTTTAGATGAAAAGAAAAACAATTATATAATGTCAATATACAAATCTGGTACATTTTTTGGAATTAGTGTTTGTGATGTTTCAACAGGGGATTTTAGAACAACACAAATTACAGAGGGAAACAATTTCCCTAAATTATTAGATGAAATTTCAAGATATTCTCCAGCAGAACTTGTAGTAAATCCATTTATGTATGATTCTAAAGAAGAAATAGACAAAATAAAAGAAAGATTTGAAGTATATGTGTCAAAAATAAAGGAAGATGATTTTCATCCACAATATGAAGAACTACTAAAACAATATAATTTTACTGATGAAAGAAACAATAATATAGAGAATATGCAAGAAAAATTAGTGGCGGTTAGTTCTATAAATGGTTTATTAAAATATTTAATAGATACTCAAAAAAATAATTTAGATCATATAAATAGAATAATTTATTATAATTCAACAAAATATATGTCATTGGATATAAATGCAAGAAGAAACCTAGAAATTACAGAGAAAATGAGGGATAAATCTAAAAAGGGAACTCTTTTATGGGTGTTAGATAAAACATCTACATCAATGGGAGGAAGGCTTTTAAGAAGATGGTTAAATGACCCATTAATTGATGTGGCAGAAATAAATGAAAGGCTAGAGGCAGTAAAGGAATTAAAAGAAAATGTCATGTTAAGGGGAGATATTATTGAGGCATTGAAGAAGGTATATGACATAGAAAGATTAGCAGGTAAGATTTCGTATGGAAATGCAAATGGTAGAGATTTAATTTCATTAAAAAATTCAGCAAAACAATTGCCAGATGTAAAGAAAGTATTACAAAGTACAAAATCTAGCAAGCTACAAGAATTATATAAAAACTTAGATGAATTAGCAGATATATATGAATTAATAGATAAGTCAATAGTAGATGAACCTCCTATACCAGTTAAAGAAGGAGGAATTATAAAATTAGGTTATAACGAAGAAATAGATACATTAAAAAGAGCAACTACTGATGGTAAAAAATGGATTATTGAATTAGAGGCAAAAGAAAGAGAAGCAACAGGAATAAAAGGTTTAAAAGTAGGCTTTAATAGAGTATTTGGATATTATTTGGAAGTAACAAAATCAAACTTAAATCAAGTGCCAGATAGATATATAAGAAAACAAACATTAACTACTGGAGAAAGATATGTAACAGAAGAATTAAAAAATTTAGAAAATCAAATTTTAGGAGCAGAGGAAAAGGTTGTAAATTTAGAATATAATGCTTTTGTAGAAATTAGAGATGAAATAGATAGAAATATAAAAAGATTAAAACGTACATCTGAAGTTGTTTCTACATTAGATGTATTATGTTCATTTGCAACAGTTGCAGAAGATTTAAATTATGTAGAGCCAATAGTAGATAATAGTGGTGTAATAGAAATAAAAGAAGGAAGACATCCTGTAATAGAAAAAATGTTACCAGCAGGAAACTTTGTGCAAAATGATACTTATTTAGACAAAGGTGAATCAAGGCTCGCAATAATAACAGGACCAAACATGGCAGGAAAATCTACTTATATGAGGCAAGTAGCATTAATTACATTAATGGCTCAATGTGGAAGTTTTGTGCCAGCATCTTATGCAAGAATAGGAGTTGTAGATAAAATCTTTACAAGAGTTGGAGCATCAGATGATTTAAGCATGGGACAAAGTACATTCATGGTAGAAATGATGGAAGTCGCAACAATCTTAAAAAATGCTACATCAAATAGTTTAGTTATATTAGATGAAATAGGTAGAGGAACATCAACTTATGATGGATTATCGATAGCATGGGCAGTTGCAGAATATATTGAAAACAAAGAAAATTGCGGAGCAAAAACTTTATTTGCAACACATTATCATGAACTGACAGATTTAGAAAATAAATTAGATGGAATTAAAAATTATTCAATAGCTGTAAAAGAAAAAGGCGAAGATATTATATTTTTAAGAAAAATAGTATCTGGAGGAACAGATGAAAGCTATGGTGTTCACGTAGCAAGACTTGCAGGAGTTCCAAAGCCTGTAACGCAAAGAGCCAACGAAATACTTAAATCTTTGGAAAGAAAGAATATTTTAAATGGAAATGCTATTGAAAAACAAAGTAAAAAGGTGGTTGAGGGTCAACTAGACATGAGCAACTATAAACTTGCTGAAATTGCAACAGAACTTGATAAAGTTGATTTAAATCAATTAACTCCTATTGATGCGTTAAATACTTTAGTAAAAATAAAGGAAAAGATGAAGTAAACTAATAGGGACGGGGTTAAATAGTTTAGTGCATTATTATTTTATGGCAAAACATGAATATATTATTTATTTAGTAACTCCCAGCTACATAATAGCTTGTGTAAAAATTTATTTATGTAAAACAAGTTTTACAAAATAAATTTTTTTACAAGCTATAATTTGCTGGTCCCCACAAAATGTTACTAAATAAATAATATATTAATGTTTTGCAAATATTTTTAATATTTTCCCACTAAACTATTTAACCCCGTCCCTATTAGTTTGCTTGAAAATTATGTAAAGATATGTTATAATAGCGGTATGATTTTTTTGCAACACATAAAAGCATTTTATAAAGCTGAAAGGAGCACAAAATGGAAGAAATTATTAAAAAAGCAGCAGAGGTGTACCAAAACCGGAAAGCAAAACTTGAAGAAATCAGGGAGGCTCAAGAAAGAGAAAAACAAAGAAGAGAGGAATTAAGAGAGGAATTATTAGGTGCAAAAGCAAAAAAAATAGTGACATTAGTTTTAGAGTTGTTTGACTTGTATGAACCTAATAATAACAATATGGTTACGAGAGTTCTTATAGGATGTTCTAGTTCCAAAAAGTTGTATTGCAAAATTAGTTTTAATAAACACGGTTCAATGGATTATGCAATAAAAGAGTTGGAGGACGAGAAATATGCACCTATAAAAGAAGCTTTTAAAGAAATAAATGAAACGCAAACGGAAGAAAATATCAAAGTATGGCAAAAGTGTATTGATATATTCAGACAATTAGAACATTTTGAAATTGTCGAATTAGAAGAGGAAAAGTATAAGCCAGATTTTGTATATGCAATAATAAGTATTGTGTAATATGTGTTAAAAGAGCAGAGATGTAATATCTCTGCTTTTTCAAATTTTTGTAAAAATTTATAGAAAATTGTTTACTTTTATCGAAAAATTTTATACAATAAAGCATAGAGGTAAAATGATGTTTAACTAAAGAAAATAAATTGAAAGGGGAACCAAAAAGCCTATGAAAATATTAATGTTAACATGGGAATATCCACCAAGAATAGTTGGAGGAATAGCTAGAGTAGTAAATGACTTATCAAAAAGGCTTATAAAAGATGGACATGATGTAACAGTTGTAACATATAGAGATGGAGATACGCCATATTTTGAAAATGACAAAGGAGTTAAAGTATATAGAGTAGATAATTACATGATAAGACCAAACAATTTTATAGATTGGATTATGCAATTAAACTTTAATATGGTAGCAAAAGCATCTGAAATAATTGAAAAAGAAGGAAAATTCGATGTAATACATGCACATGATTGGCTTGTTGCAAATAGTGCAAAAACTTTAAAACATGCCTTTGGAATACCAGTAGTTTCTACAATACATGCAACAGAAGCAGGTAGAAATGGTGGTGTGCATGATGAAACACAAAGATATATAAACGATACAGAATGGATGCTTACATACGAATCTACAGAAGTAATAGTAAATAGCAATTTTATGAAAAGCCATGTGCAAGGTTTATTTGGATTACCTTTTGATAAAATAAATGTTATACCAAATGGAATTAATTTAAATAACTTTAATGGAGTAGAAAGAGATTATGATTTCAGAAGACAATATGCAGCAGATAATGAAAAAATAATACTTTACATGGGACGTTTAGTATACGAAAAAGGTATTCAACATTTAATATCTGCAATGCCAAAAATATTAAATGGATATAATGATACAAAGCTTATTATAGCAGGAAAAGGTGGAATGCTTGATGAATTAAAGGCTCAGGTTGAACATATGGGAATTGCAGGTAAAGTATATTTCACAGGATATTTAAATAGCAAACAGGTACAAAAAATGTATAAATGTGCAGACATTGCTGTATTTCCAAGCACATATGAGCCATTTGGAATAGTTGCATTAGAAGCAATGCTTGCCGGAGTACCAACAGTAGTATCTGATGTTGGTGGACTTAATGAAATAATAGAGCATGGTGTTAATGGTATGAAAAGCTATGCAGGAAATCCTAATTCAATAGCAGATTCAATACTAACATTATTATATGACCATCAACTATGTACTACAGTTGCAAAAAATGCTAAAGCTAAAGTAAAGGAAGAATATAATTGGAATAAGATTGCTCAAGATACACACTTTGTATATCAAAAAGCAATTTGTCAAACAATGGCAGAACGACAAAAAAATCAAATTGAACAAGAAAATGCTAAAAAGACTAAAAAAGCGAAAAATACAGAAACAGAAATTACAAATTTATTAAGTTTTAAAAAGAAGCATGCATACGCTTAAACTATTAGGGACGGGGTTAAATAGTTTAGCAAAAAAATATTAAGCATATTTGCAAAACATTAATATTATATATTTCTAAGTGGTTCGTGGAGGTTACTTTAGAAAATGTTATGAGTGTTAACGAATTACATTTTCTTTAATATGGTAGCGTAGAAATATATAATATTAATGTTTTGCAATATAAAATAAGGGTGCTAAACTATTTAACCCCGTCCCTAATAGTTTAGCAGAAAAGAGGAGATAAAGATGAATGTATATGATACGGCAAACAGATTAGCACAAGAGATAAAAACTTCAAATGAATATTTAGAATATAAAAAGGCAAAAGAAAAAGTATGTGCAGATGCTGAACTAAAATCTAAAATTGATGAATTCGAAAAAATGAGATATGATGTTCAACTTCTTGTAATGCAAGGAGAGAAGCAAGATGAAGAAAAAACAAAAAAACTTCAAGAAATGTATGCTATTCTTGTTGAGAATAAAGATATAAAAAATTATTTTGATTTAGAAGTGAAGTTTAATGTAATGATAGCAGATGTTAATAAAATAATAGCAGAATCAGTAAAAGAAGTGTTGTAATAAAGTGCGCCATATTTAGTGTTTACTAGATAGGGTGTATTTTTTTAAATTATTCTTTTAAATTATTCTTTTAAATTATGTAAAAAATACCATAATTTAACCCAAAATATAGGTTTAAAATAGATATGTCACACATAAATAGAAAATAAAATATTGAAAGAGAACGACTCATATGATATT
>CANQSP010000040.1 GCA_947626555.1 uncultured Clostridia bacterium
AGAAACGTCTAAAAGTTGACGTTTCTATTACATTTGGAATTTACTTTTTCTTTTGGATGTTACTTTTACAACTTACCGTTATTATGCGATTTTTTACTACAATTAATAACAATTATAAAAAAGTTAATTAACAATTTCTATTTTATTAAAATTTCACATTGAATTTCTGGATTTATTAAACTTTTAAATTTTTCTGCATCTTCTTTTTTGCCTACTATTTCACCATAATGTATAGGAACTACTATATTAGGTTTTATTATATTAGCAAGCATTGCAGCCTCTTCATAATTCATTGTATATGTTCCACCTATAGGCAAAAATGCTACATCACACTCTACATCTCTATTTTCTGTAGTTATGTCTGTGTCTCCAGCAATATAATATATATTTCCATCTAATTTAATTAAATACCCTACCCATCCATTTTCTTTTGGATGAAATTGTTTATCTACATTATACGCAGGTATTGTTGTAAATTTTACATTTTTTGCAATGTATTTTTTATTTGGCTCTACTGTTATAATATTTTGTTCCATAAATCCAATTTTTAGAACTTTAGTATATAAGCTTTCTGGTATAACTATAATAGAATCACTTTTTCTTACCTTTTCTATATCTTGTTCCGAATAATGATCAAAATGATCATGTGTTATCATTATAATGTCTGCATCATTATAATTTTCATTTATTTTAAATGGGTCTATATATATTGTTTTTTCCTTTCTTATTGCTATACTACTATGACAAAATACTTTTATTCCTTCTAACATAAAATTTCTTCCTCTCTTGTATAAAATTTTTTCTTAATTTAAAATCCAATTATATCATTATATATTTCTATAGCAAAATTATCTGTCATTCCTGATATATAATAAATAATTGCTTTATAATACTCCTTTTCATTTTCAACATTAATAATAACATCATTCTTTGAAGTACTTTTTCTTTCTAAATTCCAATAATTTGATATCCAATCTTCAAAACTATCAATTAATTTTGGATAAATTTTTTTCATATTTTTTATATTCTCTGGAGTTCTATCTCCTCCATATGTACTTTTTAAAGTATTGTAAATTTCATATAGTACAACTTTAAAATATCTTATTGATGGCTTGATTCTTTCACAATTATAAATATTTTTATAATTAAATTGCTTAATTTGTTTTATTAAACTAAATGTTTCATCTGAAAAGCATAATCCCTTCTCTACAGAGGAATTTTTCCATAAATCATATATTAAATTATTTATTATAACTGTATTATTTATTACATCCTTTGAATTATAATTTAATAGTTTATACAATTCTTCTAAATGTTCATCTAAAATTCCTAAAGTTATTGCATCTTCTATATCTCTTCCTAAATATGATACCTTATCTGCAACTTTTACGACGCAACCTTCCCAAGTATATGGAGCAAATTGATTTGGCGTTTTATAATCATCTAAATTTATCGCTTCATCTCTTGGTTTTAGCATATTTTCATCAATTTCACCACAATGAGATATTATTCCGTCACGTACAGCATAAGTTAAATTTAAGTTTTGTTTATTTCTTAAATCATCTTCCAACAACTCTATTTTATCTACTAATTCTAAGCCATTTCTCTCATGCCAAAATGTTTCTCCAATATCTTGTTTAGATATTTCGGACAAAATTCTTTCTCCTTCATGTCCAAACGGACTATGACCTATATCATGTGCCGTAGCTATTGCCCTTGTTAGTTCTGCATTTAATCCCAAGCATTTTGCAATAGTATAACTTACAGATTCCACATGTGTAACATGTTCTATCCTTGTGCATATATGATCATTTCCAGGTGAGAAAAATACTTGTGTTTTATGCTTTAACCTTCTATATGCATTACAATGTATAGTTCTTGTGTAGTCTCTTTCAAATGGAGACCTAATATCATTTTTTCTTGCATATATCTCTTTTTCTCTTTTTATAGCATTTTCCCATTTTGGACTATTTTCATTTGTTGCATATTCTTTAAATAAACTCTCCATCTTTCCCATTTCCTCCATGTTTTTGCTTTGCTACTTGTTTGTTAATATTTCAATTACCCTATTTTTCAGTTTATATAAAAATTCCTTGTCATGTGGATATTGTTTAAAAGTTATGTTTCCTCCAATCTTTTGTACTTCTTTTTCTGTTTCTTTCCTGCCAATTTTCTGTTCTAATAATTTAAGCATCATTCTATCTTGAAGTGCTTCATAAAATACAACACTTCTTATAGACTCTGTTGCACCATTTTTGTATGGATATACAATAAAGCTATCTCCAGATGGGAAACCTTGCTTTGCATCTGTAGTTTTATATGGGTCTATAGGTTCTTTTGATAATCTTGAATAATAAAAATTAAAGCCCCATTGTAAAAATCCTATCATATTATATAAATACAATTGAACTCCTATAATTCGAGTTCTTACTGATGGCATTGCAAAAAATCTATTAGAAACATCTGTAGCTTGAGCACAACAGTAATAACACCATTTTTCTTTTAATTGCTTTTCTAAAAAAGGTTCTATTCTATCTATTGCTGGAATAGGAATATCTACAATTCCTCTATTATATATTTCGACATTAGAAAGTGCATCTATTATTTTAAATTCTTTCAAATGTTTTTCTACAATACTTCTTGCCTTTTCATAGCATTTAAGCCCTTCATCATATTTTTCGGCAGGTTCATCTGAAATATGAAAATACACATTATTTTCTATTCCCATTTTCTTTATTTCTTGTACTAATGAAGGTAAGAAATTATCGATAAATTCTTTATATTCTTTCGAACTAGCTTTTACATGCCAGCCAAATTTTTTTATAAATCTTCCATTTTGTTTTACTATAATTTTAGGAGTATACTTTGCTCCCCATTGCGTAAAAAAGTGTGCCATTTCAAAATATTTAAATCCTACTTTTTGCGCTAATCTTACCCATCTTTCAAATTTACCATATTTAAAAGTATATTCTCCATTATCATATTTTATATCTACTAATTGGACTGTTGGCCTTTCTCCACCTATTTCAGTATCTAATGGAGGAGTAAATATAGGTGTAAGTATTTGTGTTACACCAGTTCTTTTTGCCAACTTCATATATTTTTCTACTAACTTCCAATATTCTTCAGAAAATACTTTTACATTATGATATGTAGCAATACAGTCTGAATGAAACCAATCTGTATAGATTAAGTCACTTTCTGGTAATTCTACATCGCATACATCAATTTCAATTTCTCTTACTATTTGTATTTCTTCGTTTTCTAATTCTATTTTTACATTATACTTTTTTGATTCAACTCTTTTTGGAATATCTATTGTAACCCATATAGTTGTATTAGTATATTCATATACATCTATTTTTCCTTCTAATGGATATAACACATCTGGAAATAACCCTGGTTCAACAGTTATATAATTTTCATCTGCCCTTTCTTCATATGTTGGAAATTCACTTGGTACATATCCAACTCTATATTTTCTTATATTCTTTAGCTCAGATTTTATTTTAAAATCTAAGCTATATTTTTTGTAGTCTATACTTTTTAAAATAATTTGAAATGATATTCTTTCTCCTTTAAAAGCTTTTATTTCTTGTATTTCCTTAAATTTTTCTAATTTATCCTTCAGGAAAACCTTTTCTAACGAATCTACTACTTTTAAATTTACCATATTATTTACCTCATTTTTTTATATCTTATCATATAAAAAAATAAAAGTCAGCATTTTTTTAATATTTTTTCGAACACAGAGATAAATACCTACATAAAATTTTTAATGATAAACCACTCATATGGATTAGGCGCATATAATTTTACTACATTTTTTACTCCTTGCATTTTTTGAACATTTTGTATAATCTCTTCTATATTATTATCAAATACTGTAATTTCTAAAGTTTTTGAAAGTGGATTCTTAGCATTTTTATAAGTTTCTGGCATATTTTGACCTAACTTATCTACCATCCTACTAAATGCCTCCTCTGGCGATACATAATTTATTTTAATATTACTATATTTACTATTTAAGGTTTCTTCTATATTTTGTATTTGTTCTTCACTAATATCTTTATTTAAATATACTACTATTTTATTTTCATCTATCAAATTCATTGAACTATAATAATCCACAAAAATCCATGCATTAAATAAAATTATTAATGCTAACAATATTAAACTAACATATATAACTATTGTCTTTATTTTCAATCTTCTATTAACTTTTTTTAGTCCATCTATTTGCATAGTCTCGTCTAACTTACTACTTTCTTTTTGTATTTCTTCTAATATTTGTTTACATTCATTACATTTTCTCAGATGTCCCTCCACTAATTCTTTTGAACTTTTCCTCAATGTTCCATCATTATATCCAAACAATAAATCTTGCACTATTTCACATTCTTTATTCATTAATTTTATCCTCCATCTCTTTTAATTTTTGTTTTGCCCTAAAAAATACCACTCTTGCCCAACTAGATGTTTTCCCTGTAATTTCTGCGATTTCGCTATATTCTAAATTTCCAAGTATTCTTAAATACATTACATTTCTTGCTTCTTCATCAAGTGTTTGAATTTGCTTTAACATATGTAACTTATCTTGTCTATCACTCACTTCATCCTCAACGGATATTTCACTCATTATATCTTGCATTTCATCTATAGATGTCTCCCTATTTTTCTTTTTTAATTTTTGATACCATATGTTTTTAGCAATTTGGCACAGCCATGTTGTAATTTTACACTTTCCTTCAAACTTATTTATATCTTTTACTGCAACTAAAAATGTGTCTTGAACAATTTCTTCTGCCATTTCTTTATTTTTGGTTAAGCAGAATACATATTTGTATACTATATTTGAATACTTCACATATATTTCTTCCATATCCTGCATAACATTTCCTCCTTTCACTTTATTAGTTTCTAAATATCTAAATTTGTTACAATATGTATTTATATTTGAAAAACGAACACAAGGCACACTCCTTATGTTCGTTTTTTCTTTTTTCATTAATAAATGATGTCCTTGCGTTCTTTTTTCAAACGCAAAGGTACGTTTTCTTTACAAAAGAAAACTATATTGTTCAAATCTGTGTAAAACACCTTTTAGCCTTTGTTCTTCAAACTCTGCTTTTTCTAAATTTCTGCTTATTTTATTTATCTTATAATCTACAACTCTTTGACCAATATAATTTTTGATTTTCTTAAAAATTCCAGTATCTTCTGAGTAATAAAGTTCAACATTTAAATCGCAAAAAACTTTTAATTCTTCAGCTTCATCATCCATATACTTATTAAGAAAATCTAATAAATCTTTTATATCCTTCGTAAATATCTTTTTGTTCTCTTTTGCTGTCTCTGGATAAGAGTATATTAATACTTCATACTTATCTATTGCTTTCCGAAACCTCATTAATTCAAACATATTGAATACCCCCTATTGCTTTTAGATTTCTTTACTACAAATTAATAAACTCATATTATCACATTCTATAACCCATGTCAACTTGTTTGAGCTAATGATTTACATTTGCTTTCTTATTTTTACCACAAAAAAACCTTCATACAGTTCATTTGGAAGTACACAAATAGTTCCTTCTATCTTTGTTGGTAATAAAGGTACTTCTTGTAATAAACTTTTATCTATCGGAACTATTTCTGCTTTAAATTTTTTTAATACCTTATTTAAAATTTCTTCATTTTCTTTAGACAATATTGAACAAGTTGAATAGACTAATGTTCCACCTTTTTTTAATATTTTTAGTGCCTTATTTAATAACTCTTCTTGCACTTTTACACATCTATTTATTAGTTCTTCATTAAAAGTCTTCCAAACATCATCCGTTATGTATAAAGTTCCACTTCCACTACATGGAGCATCTAATAATATTTTATCAAATGAAAACATATCATCTAAATTTCTTGAATCTGTAACCATTACATAAGCACAAGTTACACCTTGTTTTTCTATATTATACTTAAGCCTATCTGCCCTTATTTTATTTTTTTCACAAGCAGTAATTATAGCATTATTATTAGATATTGCTGCAATTTGCGTTGTTTTTCCTCCGGGAGCTGCTGTCATATCTAAAATATTTTCTTTTTCTTTTGGTTCTAGTACCATTGCAGGTATCATTGATGATAAACTTTGTAAATATATTTCACCATTTTCATATATATCTAATTTTCGAATTTCTTCTTCTCTTACATTTTCAATTATTAACGCATCTTTATTCCAATTAACTTCTGTATAACTTATATTTGCATTTTTTAATACTTCTTTTACTTTTTCTATAGTTGATTTTATTGTATTTACCCTTAATGTAACTTTCCTTGGCTTTGAATATCCTTCTATTATTTTATTTGTTATTTCTTCATTATACTGATTTAATAACATATTTTTTAAAAACTCTGGTATTTCCATATTTTTCCTCTCTTATTTACATTTTATATTATATATTTGTTTTATCATGAAAATATGGTTTTTGCAACTTAAACATATATGCAAATAAATTTTTATTTGTTTTATAATAACAAATATTTCATATTACAAGAAAAAATCTGGCTTAATACCAGATTTTTTCTCTAACTATGTTAACCATTATTACATCTTGGGCAAGGAACATTACCATAACGAATCTTTCTTTCCCAATGTCCATCACTCATTAAAGATTTAGGTTCTACCCATACATCTTCTTCCCAGCTTCCATAGATATAGCCTTTTCCGCCACACCTTTGGCAGTTTCGCCGTCGCATTACTTTTTCTTTACATTTACGTTCATGACTTTCACACTCATAAGAATTTGTAAATGTTGCTCCACAATATTCGCATACATAATTATATGCTGGCTCTGTTCTCATAATTTTTACCCTCCTAAAAAAATAGTCATAACTTTGTAAAAATTAGTTTCTTTCCATTTACCTCCTATTAATTAATTTGAGATTACACTATTTGATACTTTTTTAGTATAACATTTTATATATGCATTGTCAACGTTTTGGCTTGTACTCTACAGTATGTTTACATTTAATTACAAGTGGGTTATAGCCAATAACAATTAATCTTCATAATCATCATCAAATTCGTCCACTCCATCTGGTTCATTATATTCTATTTCATATTCTTCTTCTCTACGTTTCTTTGGATGTAATTTTCTTGTATTTGGTATAACTATTTTATTTATTGTAGTTTTATTTTCTACAACTTTGTTATCTTCTGACTCTTTTTCTATATTATTTAATCTTTCTTCTGTTTCTCTTTGTGCATTATTTACTCTTTCTACTGCCTCTCTTAATTTTTCTTCTCTTCTTTCTTCCTTTTTCTCTCTTTCTTTTCTTTGTACTTCTTGCTTCTTTTCTTCTTTTTTATTTGCCATTTGCTTATTTATTAAACTATTTGCCTTATCTACTAAATCTGGTACATAATCTAATAATCTATCAATGCATGAACTATGATCAACAGGCAATAATTTTACATTTCCTGGACTAACTATTAAGAATGCAACTGGTGTAATACTTACTCCTGCTCCACTTCCTCCACCAAAAGGTAGTCTATATTGAATTTCTTCTTCCTTTTCTCTTTTTTTGTATTCATCTATTGTTTCTCCATTAAATTCACTACCACCTGCTGCAAAACCAAATCCAACTTTTGAAATTGGAATTATTATAATATTGTTTGATGTTTCTATAGGTTCACCTATTATAGTATTTACATCTATCATCTCTCTAATTGAATCCATTGCTGTAGTCATAAGTCCTTCTATTGGATGCTCGCTCATTTTCATCTCTCCCTTTCTTTACCAAAATATATATTACATAAATAATATGTACCACTTTTAGCTTTATTATACCCTTTAGTTTTATATTATATAAGTTCCTTTGCATATATATAGGCATTATGCAATATTTACATTTTTTTAAATTAGCAGGCTTTAATAAAAATGGCAAAATTATTGATATAATGCTAGATAATCCCCCTACTACTAACGCGGTTATAGCTGCATCTTCTAAACCTATATTAATTTTTAAATTAAATTTTACAATTTCTATTTGTACTCTTTTTAATATTTCTAAAAACTCTTGCTTTCTAAACTTTATTTCATTTTTCAAATCTTGTTTTATATGTAATTTTTTTAATATTTTTGAATCATAAATTTTTTGAATTTTTTCTTTACTTACAACTGTTTTATATACCGTAAATTTATCGAAAACTTTTAGTAATATCTCTACTTGATAATTATTATTTTCTTTATTTATATTTCCTACTTCTAAATTTTTAACATTTAATTGTATTGTAGAATTAATAACTAAAATTATTAACGTTGCTATAACTATTACTATTCCTAATAAAAATAAAACTAATATCATTTAATAACCTCCTTTTGGTTATTTGATATTAGTTTTTCCATTATTTTCTCTTTTATACTTTTCTACAATTATATCTCCAAATATTTTTTCTTGTGAAGTTACTACTTTGCTCCTTCTTGAAAGTTCCAGCAATCCAGTAAATGCTGTTACTACCTCTTGTTTATTACATTTAGAAATTGTATATAATTTATTAAATACAAATTTTGGTTTTTTCAATAACTCCCTGAATATTTCCTTTACTTTACTTGCAACAGTATATGTGTCTGTAATTGCTATTTTTTCTATATTCTTTGCATTTTTATTTAATCTAGTACTGTTTGCATCCACTATTTTCCCGTAAATTTCTGGTATTATATCTTTGGTATATTCCTTTTCCAACTTTTGCTTTGGAAGTTCTATTTGCTCTGGCATTCTATAATAGATTTTTGAAAATATATTGTAGTTTTCTTTTAAAATTTTTGATACTTCTTTGAATTTCTTATATTCAATTATTCTTTGTATAAGTTCTTCTTCTGTAAGTTCTTTTTCATCCTCTACTGTAGTTGGTAATAAACTTTTAGATTTGATATATATAAGTGTTGATGCCATTATTAAAAATTCACTTGCGACTTCTAAGTTCATTCTTTCCATTGCATTTATATATTCTATGTACTGGTCTGTTATTTGACTAATATTAACATCATATATGTTCATTTTATTTTTTTCTATTAAATGGCATAATAAATCTAGAGGGCCTTCAAAGTTCTCTATTTTTATTGGATATTTTGTAGTTTCTAGGCTTAATACATTTTGCATCTTAAGTTCCTTTCATATTTTTCAATTAATTTCTATTGTTTTTTTAATTATTTATCTATATATAAGTATTTTAATTGTTTCTTATTCCTCAATAAGTTCTATTGCTGAACTTATATTTTCTTGCTCATAGCCTTTCTTTAGAAGATATTGTTTTATTTCATTTTCATCCATATTTACCGACCTTTTTATTGCTATATTTTCAGCTGACTTTTTTTCGTACTCTTCTAATTTTTCTATATTATTTGAAATATAACTATCAATTAAATCTGATTTTATTCCTTTTGCTAATAATTTATATTTTAACTCTTTAATGGATAAGTTCTTTAGGGCAATAAATTCATTTACTGCCCTTTCTATATAATTTTCATCACTAATGTAACCATTTTCTTTTAGTTCTTCAATTATATCATCTAGCATATTTTCTTCAACTATTTTTGTAAATTTGTTTCTTATTTCTTGTTCAGTTCTTTTTTTATATATTACATATTTTAGTATTTTTGTTTTATAGTTGTCAAATTCTTCTATGGTATACATATTTTTATTCCTCTTCTTCTATATTTTCTTCTTCATCTGTAGTTTCTTCACCTAAGCTTTTTTCAAAAGCTTCATTAAAGTTTGCTCTTATTTTTTCTTCTACTTCTTTTGCAACTTCTGGATTATCTTGTAAATACTTTTTAGCATTTTCTCTACCTTGTCCAATTCTTTCACCTTTATAGCTAAACCATGCTCCACTTTTTTCTACTATATCTAAGTTAACAGCAATATCTAGTAAATTGCCCTCTTTTGATATTCCTTTTCCATATACAATATCAAACTCTGCCTCTCTAAATGGTGGTGCAACTTTATTTTTTACTACTTTTACTTTTGCCCTATTTCCTATTACTTCACCATCTTGCTTTATATTTTCTACCTTTCTTATATCAAGCCTTACTGATGCATAGTATTTAAGTGCTCTACCACCTGCTGTAGTCTCAGGATTTCCAAACATTACCCCTACTTTTTCTCTTAATTGATTTATAAATACTATTACTGATTTAGATTTACTTATTGCTCCTGCTAATTTTCTTAATGCTTGTGACATTAATCTTGCTTGCAAACCAATATGCGAATCTCCCATATCTCCATCTATTTCTGCTTTTGGAACTAATGCTGCAACAGAGTCTATAACAATAACATCCAAAGCTCCACTTCTAACCAACGCCTCTGCTATTTCTAGTGCTTGCTCTCCTGTATCTGGTTGAGATACTATTAAATTATCTATATCTACTCCTAAATGTTTTGCATATACTGGATCTAATGCATGTTCTGCATCGATAAATGCTGCTTCTCCACCCATTTTTTGTGATTCTGCTATTATATGAAGTGCTAATGTTGTTTTTCCTGAAGATTCAGGACCATATACTTCTATTATTCTTCCTCTAGGAATTCCTCCTATTCCTAAAGCTATATCTAAACTTAAAGCTCCTGTTGGTATTGCATCAACATTCATTGCTTGAAAATCGCCTAATTTCATTATTGAGCCTTTTCCAAATTGCTTTTCTATTTGACCTAATGCTGCTTCCAATGCTTTTATTTTTTCCGGATTTTTTTCAATTTTTTCCATATTTTATTCTTCCTTTCTTGCGTAACTATTCAAACGCTTGTTTGTAATTATTATATATTATTTTAAATTATTGTCAAGTGATTTTTTTAATTTTTTTACATACAAATTGTATTTACTTTACAGAATTGCATTTAACTTCTCACTTGACGAGAATTAATTTTTACTATAAAAAGTATATTCTACGTTCTATACATACAAAAAATTCACCGTTTAAATGCATTAAATATGCTTCAACAAATATATTCTACATTCTATACCAAGCAAACAAACCATAGTAACTAAAAAAATTATTTGGCTTTAGTTCCCCTGCCATATTTTGACTTTTTACTGTTGTTTGTTTGTTTCTGTATAGACTTATAAAAGGTATTTCATCGTTATATATTTCTATAATTTTTTTATATTTTGCAATAAGTAAATTTTCATCACTTATTGACTGTATTTCATTTAGAATAGTATTAATTTCTTCATTTGTGTAATTATTTTGATTTCCTACTGCAAAAAAAGTACTTAAATCTGGACTATAAGAATTTGTAACTCCTGTTATCAGCATTTCATAGTTTTTATTTTCAAGAGCTGCTTTATACCTAGTTTCTGATACCTTATTAACTGTAACTTTTATTCCTATTTGTTCTAATTGTGATTTTATATTTTCTGCAACGGCAATTCGTGATGCATCTTCTTTACATACTGTTATATCAAAATTCAAGCTTCTTGTACTTCCATCAATTCTTTTTTGCCATCTATTATTTTTATATTCCCAACCATTTTCTTGCAATACTTTTTTGGCTTGTTCTTGATTATAACCTGAACTTAAATTTTCTTCATTATACAAGTAACTACCATAATCAAGTGGAAAGTTTGATACAAAATAGTTATTATTATAAACACTAGAAACTATATTTGTCTTATCTATACAATAATCTAATGCCTTTCTAACTTCAACATTTTTTAATATAACATTCTCACAATTTATAGATATATAATCAAAATTTCTTCCTTTTATTTCTTTTTTTGCATAACCAATGGTACCAATATATTGTTCCAAGTTAACATTTGAAGTATTAAAAACATCTAAATTTCCTAGTTTAAAACTATTATATACTTCTCCAATTTCTGAATATAGTTTTATATTTATAGTTTCAATTTTTGAATCTTCATTTTCTATATTCCACCAATTCTGATTTTTATAAAGTGTTATAATTCCATCTTTCATAGAGTTTATATAAAACATTCCTGTACCAATTGGAATTTTAGGTGATTCCACAAAGTTATCATTTAGGTAAAAATTGTTTGATAGTATTGGAAACGTTAAATTATACTCAAAAAATGGTACTGGTTCAGATAAAGTTATTTTTATTGTATCTTCATCTAAAATTTCCAAACTTATAACTTTTTCTACATTATATGAATATACAGATGTTATTTCTTTTAATCTATCTATTGTAAATTTAACATCCATTGCAGAAAGGCTTGTACCATCTTGCCACTTTATATTGTTATTGGTTTTTACAATATATGTAGTATCTGATGTTTTTGAACATTCTTTTGCAAGACATAATTTTAATCTATAATTTTCATCTACTTGCATTAATGGTTCAAATATTAATCTGTCTATATTCAAAACCTCTTTGTTGTTTGACATCAAAGGATTCATGGTATCAAAATTTGAAATTCCTAAACGTAAATCCTTTATTTCTACTTTGCTTTCTTGTACCACCTCTTGTTGCTTATCTGGTATTTCTTCTTCCTCTTTAAAATATATGCTATATATTGCAAATATAGCTATTCCAATTACAAAAATAATAAATGTATATTTTATAAGGTTAGATTTCATACAAATATTCCTTTCTGGTTTTGCTTAAAGGTAATTTCCTTTAATTATATACACCTATTCTATTTTCTTGTATTGATATAATATATTAATTTTGGATTTTTTTCAAGATGAATTGAATTATTTTTAAATTTATGCTGTTTTTCTAATTATTTAAGCTATTTTCTTATATTTATATAATTTAATTTTTTAGATTTCTTAAGAAATAATATAATTTATTAACTTTTCATTTGATTATTAACAATTTTTGATTTAAATCAATTACCAAAAAGGGGTAAACCCTTTTTGGTAATATATTCATGAAATTATTTTCTAGATTCAACGATAATTCTGATACCTGTTCTATCTTCGCCTTCCACTTCAACTTCTGCAAATGCTGGTATACATACTAAATCTACTCCTGATGGTGCTACAAACCCTCTTGCTATAGCCACTGCCTTTACTGCTTGATTTAATGCTCCAGCTCCTATAGCTTGCATTTCTGCTTTGTTTTCTTCCTTTACCAAACCAGCTATAGCTCCTGCTACTGAATTTGGATTTGATTTTGATGAGATTTTTAAAACTTCCATTTTTTGCCTCCTATAATTTTATTTTTTTGTATTCGAATTACAAGAGTATTTATATTACATTTTGAAGAAAATGTCTATAGTTTTTTGGAAATTTTTGGAAGAATTTTCCGACGTTTTTGTTCAAATTTCGCCATTTATACAAAAAATAATCTAGTAACTTTTTCAGTTCGACAATTATCATCATTTATCGAAAAAATACACCCATTAAATATACATTCTCCTTCTGCTAATTTATATCTTTCTGGAAGTGAAGTTAAAAATCTTTTTATAGAGACATCAACATCCATACCTATTACAGATTTTTTTGGTCCAGTCATTCCTATATCTGTAATGTATCCTGTACCACTAGCAGTTACTTCTTCATCTGCTGTTTGGACATGAGTATGTGTTCCAAACAAAGCTGTAACTTTACCATCTAAATAATACTTCATTGCAATTTTCTCTGCAGTCGCCTCTGCATGAAAATCTACAACTATTATATCTACATTTGAACTTATGCTATCTACTATTTCTTGTACTGCTGTAAATGGATTATCAGATTGAATTGGCATGTCTGTTCTACCTATTAAATTTATAACAGCTATCTTTTTACCATTACATTCATAAATTCCATAACCTTTTCCTACTACACCTTTTGAATAATTGGCTGGTCTAACTATCATTGGATTATCTATAAATGAAAATATATCTTTTTTGCCCCATGTGTGATTTCCCATAGTTATTGTATTTACTTTCATTTCTTTTAGGTCATTAAAAATACTTGATGTTATTCCCATACCTCCTGCTGAATTTTCAGCATTTACTATTACAAAATCTATATTATATTTACTCTTTATATTTGGAAGAACTTCCTTTAATTTTTTTACACCATTTTCTCCAACAATATCCCCAACTGCTAATATATTCATAACTACCTCCTACTTTATATTATTTATTGTTATAACTGCAAAAATTATACTATAAATCTATCTGCAATTCAACTTTTAAATAACATTTTGCTTTAATAATATGTATACGTAAATTTTAAAAGTAAATTCCAAAAGTAATATATAAAATTAGAAGTAAACTTTACACAAAGTAAAATTTGTAAGA
>CANQSP010000041.1 GCA_947626555.1 uncultured Clostridia bacterium
AAAAATAAACTTTCCAATTATTGATTGAAAAGTTTATATTACCATTTTTAGATTACAGACCTAATACTTTCTTTATTTTATTTATAATTTTCTTTATTATAGATTCTTTATACTCAACCAGTGAAGTATTTTTATTTTCTTGTTTCTTTTTAAATAAATCATCATATTTATAATCTTCGTATTTTACAATTAAATCCTCATCTTTTAATTTGCCTATTTTTTGTAAATAATAATAGTTGTTTTGGGATATCAATTCTGAATATATTAAATCTACTTTATTTTTAGCTATACCAATATCTTCTAGAATTAATAATGCATCATTTTTTTCCATCTTAAAAAAACATGCTTCATCGCTTAATATTTTGCTAATTATTTCATTTCTTTTGCTATTTCTACCTAACTTTTTCAAATATAATATCATTGATTCATTCATCAATTTAACTTCTTGTAACTGCATCATTATTTTTCCTCCATATCAATTCCATCCATTTTATACTTTTGGTTTTCGTAAACAAACTCGCCTGAATTTAGTTTAGTTATAATTTCTTGTGCAGTACACTCATATAATTCCAAGGAATCAGAATTCATTAAATATAATTGATTTTCAGCCTGTTCCCCATCTTTTGACCTCATTAATACCATTCTTTTAAAAGTTTGTCTTCCATTTTCATTTTCTTTTTCCCCTATATATGCTTTTTCAAATTGTTCCCCAAAGAAACTTGAATGACAAAATGCGTTAAAAGTTTGAATTGCTTCATTTCCAAAAATATTACTTTGTTTCATAATATCAATAAATGATTGAATTTTTAATTTCAAATCGTTTGGAATATCTTCTTTAGGAATAGATTTTAATTCTTTCATATAATCTTGAATACTTGATGGCAACTTTTCGAATACTTGTGGATATACCCTTTCAAGTGCTTTTTCAATTAATCCATCTCTATCTGATACTATTTTTATCCCTTCAAATTTGATTGAATTTTTAGCTTTCATTAGGTCATTTGTACCCTCTGTTTGACCATTTATTGCTTCTAACATCACAGAAACATTGTCAGTATAAAAACCTGCTGAATAATGTCCTTGATTTAAGCCTTCTGATATTATAACAGCTTCAATTTCTCCATCTAAACTATTAACCATTTTTGAAAAAATCCTTGAAAAATCCCAACATGTTATTTTAGAACCTGGTTTTATGCTTTCTAAATGCTCTTTTGAAAAAGTATTATCATATACATTTTTATCCAAATTATCTCTATAAAGATATCCTTCATCATATGTTAACTCTTTACATAATTTGCAATATATATACATTGCTTGTTCTTCTATAGATAAATCTTCTGGCATATCTTTTAAAATTACATTATTCAATTCTTCGCTTATGGTCCACTCTGGTTCTTCATCTTTTCTTATTACCATATTTGATATAGCATCTAGAGTAGTAAAAGCTTTAAATTCATATGTCGGGTTCACATATCTATCAATATTTACTCTATCAAATAATTCTGAATATCTCTTTTTATATTCATCTAATTCTTCTATATAAAAATTTTTAGAAATCATATTATTCTCATTTAAATTTCCAAATCTATCCTTATTTCCAAAAATTTTTCCTAGATATTTTAAGTATTCCTTTCTATCTACATTCTGTCCAGCAACAGAAAAATAATCTTTATTGTTACTATAATCTAAAAATTTTTGATATGTTCCCTCTTCTGCAACAATTTCAAATACTTTATCTAATAATTCCTTTTCTTCTTTCTTTTCATCCAAAGATGCTGTTGATTCTTTTTCATATATAAGTCTATTTTTTATTGCTTCTAATCCACGTGTATCTAATAACCTTGTTATTCTATCGTATTCTTTAGAACCTTCTTTTAAATCTTTTTTTATATTTGATAACATTTTAAATATTTCAGGAATTTGCATTTGCCTACGTCCAAAATATGATCTGCCAATAAAATTTCCTTTTTCATCATAAGTTTTTTCTAAACCTAGTTGAATATTAGCTGTAGGGACTTCACAATTATCTGTTACATAAAAAAAATTTATTTCTTCTAATCGTCCATTTTCTACAGACAATCTTTCAATTACCATACCAAATGTTGAATCATCTAATTCTAAAATTGTATTAATTCCATCTATAATTGTACCTTCACGCTCTTTATCAATTATTATATTCATAATACCCTTTCTTATTTTATTTACTATATTAATTTAATCTAAATTATTACTTTATAAGCCTAAGGGGCATTATCAATAAAATTATTATCGAAATGCCCCATAGCCTTATTACTTATCATCTTTTAAAATGACCTACCTCTTATTTAAGATTTATTTTGTTCTCTCAATCTCATGCTTAATTATACTTTTATATTCTAGTATATTTGTTATTGCTTTTACATTATACTCCTAATAAACTGCTAAGACACCTTTCGTATTGCTCATTATCAGTAGTTCCAGTAAAGCACAATGTACCAGTTCTTCTTTCGTACATTAGAATATTCGAAGCTAACCTTTCTTTTTTTAGTCCTGCCTTTTCAACCATCTCTTTGGTTGCTTCTCTTCCACGGAAGAAATATTCGAAACCTAACCTATCTTGCATCTGCTGTAACACTTTTCTCATTGCATTAATAGCTTTATAATCAAGGATGCTATCTAAATTATATCCTGTATTAAAAACATAAAAAATAAGTTCAAAGATTGTTTCTTCTTTAACACTCATTTCATCTACATAGTTATACATAAGATAGTCATCAATGCTATGAAAAAAATTTTTTCCCAACTTAGTTGCTATTAACTTTAAATCTCTAACCCGACCATCAGCCATCAGTTCCGAAGTATTTAACTTTTTTAACTTTTTCAAATTTCCTTCTAAAAGATGCATTGCTAATTCCTTATCCATGACGACACTCCTTTTATGAAATTAATGATTGCTATTGAGAGAACATTCTACTTAAATTATGTTGATATTATATTGTATTATTTTTAAATTGTCAATAAATATAAATGTAGTAATCTTACAAGCTTATTAATTTTATAGAAGTATTATTAAAAATAGGCATCTAAATTAAAAGCACTTTCGGATATAAATATAACCTAAAAGTGCTTTTTTATATATTTTTATAAATTTTCCAATCTTTGTTTTGTTGCCTTTAACATATCTTCATATTTAGCAAGCTTTTCTTTTTCTTCATTTATTTTTGCCTCTGGTGCTTTATTAACAAAACCCGGATTTGAAAGCATTTTGCTTGCTCTTTGAACTTCCGCCTCTAACCTTGCTACCTCTTGTTCTAATCTTTGTTTTTCTTCTTCTATATTAACTAAGTCCTCTAAAGGAATATAAACTTCAGTTTCTTTAGTTAAAATAGAAATTGCATTTTTTAACATATTTTCATCTAAATTTTGCTTATTGCCTTCAACAATGATTTCATTTGCAAAACCTAATTTTTGTATAAGTTCTTTTGAATTTGATATCATATCACTTAAATTTTTAGTTACAAATATTAATTTTGATTTTTTAGATGGATGAACCTTATTTGTAGTTCTTACATTTCTAATTCCAACTATTATTTCTTTTAATTCATCTATTTGTTTTTCTTCCTTTTCAAAATTTAAGTTTTCTACATACTTAGGCCAACTTGAAATCATTATACTTTCGTCGTTATTGTATAACTTTGTATAAATTTCTTCTGTAATAAATGGCATTATTGGATGTAATAATTTTAATGAATCTTGTAAAACTTTATTTAATGTCCAATATACCGCATTTTTGGTATTACAATTTTCATTATATAAACGAGTTTTTGCCATTTCTATATACCAGTCACAAAATTCATCCCATATGAAATCATAGATTTTTTGAAGTGCAACACCTAAATCATAATTATCTAAGTTTGCTGTTACTTCTTTTGCTAGTCTGTTTACCTTTGATAAAATCCATTTATCTTCATAACGTAGATTATTTGGTATTTCTTGACTTAAAACTTCTTTACTTTCACCTTCTGGAATATTTGAGCAAACAAATTTAGATGCATTCCATAGTTTATTTGCAAAATTTGATGCACTATCTAATTTTTCTGGCATATATCTAATATCATTTCCTGCAGATGTTCCAAGTATTAATGAAAATCTTAAGCTATCTGTTCCATATTTATCAATTATTTCTAATGGATCTATTCCATTTCCTAAAGACTTTGACATTTTTCTTCCTTGTGAATCTCTTACTATTCCATGGATTAAAACATCTTTAAAAGGAACTTCCCCTGTATGCTCTAAACTAGAGAAAATCATTCTTGCAACCCAGAAGAATATAATATCATAACCTGTAACTAATGTACTAGTTGGAAAATATCTTTTAAAGTCTTCTGTTTGCTTTGGCCAACCAAGTGTTGAGAATGGCCATAACGCTGAGCTAAACCATGTGTCTAATGTATCTTCATCTTGATGTATATGTTCACTTCCGCATTTTGTGCATTTTTCTGGAGCATTTTCTTCTACCATTACATTTTTACAGTCATCACAATAATATGCTGGTATTCTGTGTCCCCACCATAATTGCCTTGAAATACACCAGTCTTGAATATTTTCCATCCAATTAAAATATATTTTATCAAATCTTTCAGGAATAAATTTGGTTTTGCCTTCTTTTACTGCTTTTACTGCTGGCTTTGCTAATGGTTCCATTTTTACAAACCATTGCTCAGATATTTTTGGCTCTATTGTACTATGACATCTATAACATTTTCCAACATTATGAGAATAATCTTCTATCTTTACAAGTGCACCTATTTCTTCAAGTTTTTCTACTATTTTCTTTCTTGCTTCATATATGTCCATTCCTTCATATTCTGGTACTAAATTTCCCATTTTAAATTTTTCGTCAAATACTTCTATAATTTCTAAATTATGTTTTAACGCTGCTTGATAATCGTTTGGATCATGCGCTGGTGTTAATTTAACAGCACCTGTTCCAAATTCCCTTTCAACAAATTCATCTGCTATAACTGGAATTTCCTTATCCATTATTGGCAATATTACTGTTTTACCAACTAAATCTTTGTATCTTTCATCTTCTGGATGTACTGCAACACCTGTGTCCCCAAGCATTGTTTCAGGTCTTGTAGTAGCTACTATAACATATCTATCTTCATCTTTTACTTTATACCTAATGTGCCATAAATGAGTTGCTTCTTCCTCATACTCAACCTCTGCATCTGAAATTGATGTATTACAACTTGGGCACCAGTTTATCATTCTTTTTCCCCTATATATTAGACCTTTTTCATACAATTTAACAAATACATATTTTACTGCATTTGATAAACCTTCATCCATTGTAAATCTTTCACGTGACCAATCACATGAACATCCTAATTTTTTCAATTGATTTATTATTGTCCCACCATATTCTTTTTTCCAATCCCATGCTCTTTCTAGAAAAGCTTCTCTTCCTATGTCTTCTTTAGTGATTCCTGCTTCTTTCATTTTAGCAACTATTTTTGCTTCTGTTGCAATAGAGGCATGGTCTGTTCCAGGAACCCAAAGAGTACTATAACCACACATTCTTTTATACCTAATTAAAACATCTTGTAAAGTCTCATCTAAAGCATGACCCATATGAAGTTTTCCTGTAATGTTTGGTGGAGGAATAACTATTGTATATGGTTTTTTAGATTTATCTTCTGATGGTTTAAAATAACCTTTTTCTTCCCAATTTTCATATATTTTTTCTTCAAATTCTTTTGGATTATATTTTCCTTCTAATTGATGTTTGCTTTCCAATTTATTTTGCACCCCTTCTATTTCTATATATTTTCTTTTGTTAATGTATAATTAACAATTTCTGCTTTACACTTTTTATTCTATAGTAAACTTTATTTTTTTTATTGAGCTTTCATTTTTAATAGCTTATATTATTTTGAAAGATAATAACAAGCGAACCTACAATAGACATAATAAAACCTATAAATTTTAAGACTTTTGCACCTTCATTTCTATCCCCAAAACTAAACCTTTTTTGTGTAATTTTTCTTGCATCATATATAAATACAACACCTATTGCCAATAAAATAAAACCTACTAATATTAAAACAATTTTTAATATTTCCATTAAAATCAATCCCTTTAAAATTAATTACAATATGTATTTTATCTTAATAAAAATTTCTAGCATGTGCTTTTAGCACAACATTACCGCCATTTACACTTATGCTAGTTAAAAAATTCGACTGTAAATTTACATTCATATGCTTCTTTTGGCTGAATAAGTATAATATCACCTTTTTGCCTAAATACACCTGAAGCTTTTACTGTATCTGCTGTAGTTTTCCAAGGTTCTATACATATAAATGGTGCATTTGGCTTAGACCATAATGCTAAATATGGAAAACCAGTATAATCTATTGTTAACATTTTTTTACCTGTATCTTTTTTTACTAAGCTTACTCTTTTTGACGTTAAACCTTTCATTATTATAGCATCATCATCAAATGTATGCCTTGTTAATGTTATTCTTCTTTTGTCATCCATAATATTTTTTGCATATTCAGTTCCAACTAGACCATCAACTAAATATAAAAAATGTATTTTATTTTCATCTTCTTCAAATTCTATGCAATAATTTTCATTTTGCAACTCATTCAAATCTATCTTAAAAGCAGGATGACCTCCTATGCCAAATGGCATATCTGTATCTCCTTCATTTATAACTTTATATATTGTAGTTAGCTTATTTTCATCCATTCTATATGTAACATATAGAGAAAATTCATAAGGGAATTTATCTATTAACTTTTGATTACTTCTTAAAACATATGAATGAAAATTATCAAGTTTTGTAATTGGTTCAAATTCCATATCTCTAGCAAAACCATGTTGTTGCATTTCATAAGTTTTTCCATTTATTATAGTTTGATTTTTTTTAGATTTTCCTACTGTTGGAAATAAGACCGGCCAGTGTCTTTTCCAATACACTCTTCCATTCATGTCTACACAATCTTCACCTTGGTGTATTTTTTCTTCGCCATTTAGTTTAAAACTTATAAGCTCTGCTCCATATTTTGAAGTTAGCATTTGCGTATACATAAGCACCTTTCCCTTCTTTAACTTCTACTTCTTATTTTCAACTTTTGTTTTTCTATGTTTATTCACTTTATTTTTATTCCATTTTCTTTATTCAACCTTACTTTTGCTTTTTACATTTTTGAACTTTTTTGCTTCTTATATAATATTGTTTTTTTATGTAAATGTCAAGTATTTATAGCATATTTATAATATTTTTTGACGCTTATTATAACTTACAGTTTTTTACTCTATTGCATATTACATTCATAAAATAATTAATTTACATTTTATCTTTCTTCATCTGCTTTTAATCTCTCATATTGCCTTTTTTTACGTTCATATATTTCCCTCAATTTTTCTATATTCGCAATCTCAACTTCATCTCGTTGATTTTCTCTATTCTTAGCTCTTTTCAATCTTACATCTATCCATTGGTTATAATATTCTGGAGCATTACTTTCTTCTAGCTTTATCAGTTCAATTAAAACCTCATACACTTCTTTAGTCCAATGCTTATAATGTCCAATATCTAAAGTATTCAAATCTTTAAGCCATTCTTTTTCCATATAAATATCTTCTTGATCTCTTGTAAAAAATATTCCAACTGGATATGCTTTTAATTTTTTTTGCCTCTGCATATCTTCTATTTTCATTTTTATATTATCTTTAATAAAATTTTCCTTTTCATTTGAAATATCTAATGTATAACTTCTTTTATCATCTGGTAATATTATAAACCTATAATATTGTTTAAATACTGGAAGTGCACATTTTAGAAAATCTCTTATATAAAGATTTTCTAATATTTGATTTTCAAACTTTTCATTTTGTCTATTCTCTTCTAAAAATAAATTTCTTTCTTCTTCATTCATCTCATTATATTGCTTTTTATGTGTATTTTCGTCCACTACTGTATATTTTTTTCCATTTTTATGCATTTCACTTGCTATATAAAATATCAAACCTTCTTCTAAATTTGATTTATTTAATATCCCATAATAGAAATATTTTTCCTTAATTTTTTCATCTATTCGTACATTTTTCATTTTTCTATCCTTTCTAAACTATTAAGGACGGGGTTAAATAGTTTAGCAAAAGTAAAATTATATGCCTATTTGCAAAACATGAATATTATATATTTTTACGTTGCCCCATTTAAGAAAATGTAACTCACTTACGTTCGTAACATTTTCTAAAAAGGTCCCCACGAATCACTTCAAAATATATAATATTAATGTTTTGCACACAATATAAATACTTTTTTTGCTAAACTATTTAACCCCGTCCCTAATAGTTTAGCTTTTTTTATATTTCTATTCTACTTGAAAATTTTTTACTTATCAAAGCTTTCAATTTAGTATTTTTGTCCAGTTCTAAATTAGGATCTTCATTTTCTATTTTTATTGCCAAACTTTGAACTAGCTTCAAATATTTCATATCTTCAAATAGATTTGCAATTTTAAATTCTGGCAAACCATGTTGTTTAGTTCCAAAAAATTCTCCGTGAACCTCTTAATTCTAAATCTTTTTCAGCTATTACAAAGCCATCATTTGTATTTTGCATTATTTTCATTCTTTGTTTTACAACATCAGAATTACTATTATATTTCAATATACAATATGATTGATACTCTCCTCTTCCAACTCTACCTCTTAATTGATGAAGGGCAGCTAAGCCAAATCTTTCTGCATTTTCTATAACCATTATACTAGCATTTGGTACATTTACTCCTACTTCGATTACTGTAGTTGAAATTAGTATATCTATCTTTCCATCTTTAAATTCATTCATTATTTCTTCTTTTTCTTTTGGTCTTAATTTTCCGTGCATGTATTCAACTCTATATTCTGGAAATACTTTTGTTTTATAATTTTGTGTGAGCTCTATTACTGCTTTTGCATCGATTTCCTCTGTTTCTTCTACAAGTGGACATACTACATATACTTGCCTTCCCTCTTCGATTTGCTTTCTTACAAAATTATTTACTCTTTGCTCCATTCCTTTTGTTACTGCATAAGTTTCTATTTTTTTCCTATTTGGAGGTAATTCATCTATTATAGATATGTCCAAATCACCATAAAGTATTAAAGCTAATGTTCTAGGTATTGGTGTTGCAGTCATTACTAGTACATCTGGATTATCTCCTTTTGATGTAATAACTCCCCTTTGTCTTACACCAAAACGATGTTGTTCGTCTGTTACAACAAATCCTAAATTTTTAAATACTACATTTTCTTCTAATAAAGCATGTGTACCTATTAATATGTCGATATCTCCCTTACTTAGTTTATCTAAAATTTCTTCTTTTTTCTTTTTAGTTATACTTCCTACTAATAATGCACACTTTATGCCATATTTACTTAATATTGACTCAAAGCTTTCTAAATGTTGACTTGCAAGTATTGCAGTAGGCGCCATTATTGCTACTTGGTAACCACATTTTACAGCTTTATACGATGCTATTATTGAGACTATGGTTTTTCCGAGAACCAACGTCTCCTTGAAGAAGCCTGTTCATTGCCATTGGGCTTTCCATATCATTATCTATTTCTTCTAAAACTTTTAACTGTGCTTTTGTAAGTTTGAATGGTAAATCATTTATTACGTCTGACATTTTTACATTTTTGCTAAACTGTATTCCATCTTGTTTTGCATACTTATTTTTTAATTGTAAAAGCGCAAGTTGCATAGTAAGCAATTCTTCAAACACAAGTCGTTTTCTAGCATCTTCAAATTCTTTAAAATCTTTTGGAAAATGAATTTCATTTATTGCAGAATTTATATCTAATAGTTTATATTCATTTAGTAAATATTCTGGTAAAGTTTCCTGCAATTTTGACATATTTACCATTTTTAACCCATTTTCAATAATTTGCCTTATTACATTTTGCGTAAGATTATATGTACTTGGATATATTGGTATTATTTTTCCCGTATTTTTAGACATTTCCGCTTCTTCAAAAATTGGTGAATTCATTTCAAATTTGCCATATTGTTTTGATACTCTTCCATAAAATTTATATGCCCTTCCTTGCACAAACTTATTTTTTAAATATCCCTGATTAAACCATGTCATTACACATGTACCTGTATCATCTCTAACAACTAGTTTATATATAGCCATATTTTTTCTTATTACATGTTCATTTATTTTTGATACTGCAAAAGCCTCTATTAACGCATCTTCACCTTCTTTAAGCTCTGCTATTTTGCAAACCTTTCCTCTATCTTCATAGCCCCTTGGGTAATATGTAATTAAATCTTCCAATGTATAAATTCCTAATTTATTTAGAAGCATTGCCCTTGCTGGACCCACTCCTTTTAGATATTGAACTTCTTTTTTTAAATCTATCATATTTTTTCCAACCTTTACTTGCTTCATTCTATCATTATTTTATTAATTATGAAAGCATTTTTTCTATTTTAAAAAAAATTTAAAGAGAGTCTTAGAATAGTAAAGTCAAAAATAAGTGCCCATATTATAATCTTATTCTTGAATACTATCATTCTATTTATTCGAATTCGTAACTGATTTTATTTTTAATTTATAAAAAACTATTTCATTTTTTATGCATTTATCATATAATACTTTTATCTAAGATATAAGTATATTTTTGATTTTTATTAATGAGCCTAAAAAGAGGTACTTAATTTTTTTTACATATTCTACCTCTTTAAGGAAAGGAATGAATTTTAAAATGAAAACTTACAAATTAGCTGTAGTAGGAGCTACAGGAGTTGTTGGAAGAACATTTTTGAAAGTTTTGGAAGAAAAAAAATTGCCAATTTCAAAATATGTTCTTTTTGCGTCTAGCAGGTCTGCTGGGAAAAGAATAAATTTTATGGGTGAAGAATATGTTGTGCAAGAGTTAACTGAACACTCTTTTGATGAAGGTTTCGACTTTGCCGTTTTTTCTGCAGGTGGAGATACTTCTAAAAAATTTTCTCCAATAGCTGCTTCAAAAGGTTGTATTGTTGTAGATAATAGCAGTGCTTTTCGTATGGATAAAGATGTACCTTTAGTTGTTCCTGAGGTTAACCCTGAAGAAATAAAAAATAATAAAGGAATTATTGCAAATCCTAATTGTTCAACAATTCAAGCTGTTGTTGCATTAAAGCCTTTAGATGACAAATACAAAATTAAAAGAATTGTATATTCTACATATCAAGCAGTTTCTGGTGCTGGCTCTAAAGGAGTAGAAGATTTAGAAAATGGAATTAGAAATTTTATTTCTAATAAAAATTTAATGGATGTAATAAATGAAAATAACGATTCAACTGAATATTTAAAAAAATTTCCTCATCCTATTTTTAATAATTGTCTTCCTCATATTGACGTATTTCTTGACAATGGCTATACAAAAGAAGAAGAAAAAATGGTTAATGAAACTAGAAAAATTTTGAAAAATCCAGATTTAAAAATAACCGCAACTACTGTAAGGGTTCCTGTTTTCAATTCTCATAGTGAATCTATTAATGTCGAATTTGAAAAAGACTTTGATTTAGAAGATTTAAAAAATACACTTAAACAAAGCCCAGGTATTATAATTAAAGATGATTATAATAATAATATTTATCCTCTTTCATCTTTGGCTAATGGTCATGACGAAGTCTTTGTTGGTAGAATACGACGTGATTATAGTGTAGATTCTGGCGTTAATCTTTGGGTTGTTGCTGACAACATAAGGAAAGGTGCTGCAAGCAATGCTATACAAATTGTTGAAAAAATAATTGAAGAAAATTAGTTTATCTCATATTAATTGATACAATAATTTGTATCTTTATGTGAAATTTAAACTATTTATAAATAAAATAAGGAGATTTTATATATGAAAAAAATATTATTTAAGGGTTGTGGCACAGCCATTGCAACTCCATTCACAAATGAAGGCATTAATTATGAAGAATACAAAAAATTAGTTGAATTTCAAATTGCTGAAGGGATTGATTCTATTATTGTTTGTGGTACAACAGGTGAAAGTGCTACTATGACTACAGAAGAAAAGAAAAATTTAATAAAATACACTGTAGATATTGTAAATTCCAGAATACCTGTAATTGCAGGAACAGGCTCAAATAATACTAAATCTGCTATAGAAATGTCAAAATATGCACAAAGTGTTGGTGTTGATGGTTTGCTTATAGTAACCCCATATTATAATAAAACTACAAATGAGGGTCTAATTGCTCATTATAGTGCAATAGCAAAAGAAGTAGAACTCCCAATTATTATATACAGTGTTCCTTCAAGAACAGGCGTAAATATTACCCCTGAAGTATGTTTAGAACTTTCTAAAATTCCAAATATAGTCGCAATAAAAGAAGCTTCTGGAAATATTAGTCAAATTGCAAAAATTGCTAGTTTATGTGGCGATAATTTAAATATATATTCTGGAAATGATGAACAAGTAATCCCCGTTTTATCACTAGGAGGAATTGGAGTAATTTCAGTTTTATCAAATATAGAGCCAAAATATACACATAACATGGTTTGGGATTTTCTAAATGGAAATATAGAAAATGCAAAAAAATCTCAATTAAAGGCAATGAATTTAATCGAAAATCTATTTTGTGAAGTAAACCCTATACCTATAAAAGCCGCTTTAAACACTAAAGGGTACAATTTTGGCATCCCTCGTCTTCCCCTTGTAGAATTAAGCACAAAAAATAAAGAAAAATTATTAACCTCTATGGAAAACTTCTCTAAAATATGTTAAAATAAATATGTTAATGATTTTACTTTAGAATCATTATTTCATAATTATTTTATAGGGAGTTATACAAATGAGTGTATTAATACAAGAGAAAAGTCCAGAAGAACTATCTAACATCTTGAATGATACAGATTTTTGCAATCTCATTCAGGATATTATAAATAATGAAACAGTCCAGCAAATGAAAAAATACAGGCAACATTATAATACAAGTACATATGACCATTGTTTGGAGGTTGCTTACATAAGTTATAAAATATGCAAAAAATTTAATTTAGATTACAAATCTATGGCTCGTGCAGCAATGCTTCATGATTTATTTTTGTACGACTGGCGTAAAAGTCAACGTGATATTGAAATAGAAGGTCTTCACGCTTTCGTTCATCCAAAAATTGCTCTAAATAACGCTTTAAAAATATTTGTATTAAATGATAAAGAAAAAGACATTATAGCTAAACATATGTGGCCTGTTACACTTTTTCATTTTCCTAAATATAAAGAATCTTTTGTAATAGTATTAGTAGATAAATATTGTGCACTACACGAATCTTTTGAACATTATAAAAATTTAATATTCAAATAAACTATTAGGGACGGGGTTAAATAGTTTAACACGATTAAGAAATACTTTTAAGGCAAAAGATTAATATTATATATTTTGTAGTGATTCGTGGGGACCGTTTTAGAAAATGTTATGAGCAGTATGCGAATTACATTTTCTTAAATGGGGCAACGAAAAAATATATAATATTCATCTTTTGCCATATAAAAAAATTTTAATTGTTAAACTATTTAACCCCGTCCCTATTAGTTTAATATGGAGGTAATTTTATGATAAATATATTAGTAAATGGTTGTAATGGCCGAATGGGACAAGAACTTATAAAAGAAATAGACAATTATGAAC
>CANQSP010000042.1 GCA_947626555.1 uncultured Clostridia bacterium
CAAAGAGTTTAGATAAATGCTATTTTTTTACAAAAAAATGTTGAGGCATTTACCACCCCAACTAATATTATAGAACCGAAAATTGTATATGATATAAGCAAATTTGCTATTTTATGTAAAATATAGTATAATAAAACTATGTATGACCTAAATGGTTTGCATAGAACCTCGTGTTTTCAGTATATGAGTTCACAGAATAAAATGTTTTTGGAGGGTATAACATGACAAAGTTATGGTTAAAGGAAAGAAAAAAGCAGTATGATGTTGAAAACGAAGGATACAAAGGTAAACGAGTTTTTTTAGGATTTATGGATGACGTACCAAGTCGGAAAAAAAGTAAGATATATGTCATCAAAAAGAGGTTTGTTCACCCAGTGGAAATTGTACCTGAAATGATTGAGTTAATTTCTGCGGGAACTGTGGTTATACACACTGCAGATGCTTACTATGTAGTAAGTATTACGGGTGCAAATGAGCCTCCAACTATATTCTTTTCATGTAGTCAACCTAAAATAGGAAAAGAGTTAGTGGGCGATGAAATCTTATATTCGAATGGTGAGATGGATATTAAGCATCTAGAAACTGTCACAGAGAAAGTAATAGATATTTTAAATGTGGTGGATATAGATATATGCTATACTATGAAAAAAGTTTACCTTGTAGCACCATTTTGAAATGTCATGTAAGACTAAATGTTCTTTTTCGGAGGAAGAAGAACATTTAGTTTTTTATTGACTTTTTTTTGTTGGAATGATATAAAAATATTAATAAAACTTTGTATGAAAGGAAAGTATAATTTATATTGTTATACAAGGGTTAATATGCAAAAGATGGGGATAAAAAACGAAGGTGTAAAGATAAATACAAAAGAAAGTACCGAAGTAGGTGCAAAAGCAAGTGTAAAAGAAAATGTAAAGAAAAATTCTAAAGTTAGAATTGCTAAAAAAAGAACTAGCATAGAAGAAAAAGCGCAATTTATACCAGATACAATAGAAACTACTTACTATAATTTAAGAGAAGAACAAATAAAATTTTTTAGTTTAGCTAGAAGATTAGCGTTAGCTTGCACTGTAACCAAATTAGACGATACTAATATATTTGTTTCGATAAATAAAATAAAAAATAGTATACCAATAATAGTAGAGCAATTACAGAAGATAAAAGAACCATCAAAATTAGAAAAAATTGATAATAATTTAGAAGAAATAGAAAATTTATCAAAAGATAGTTTAGAAAAAGTAGAATATAGCAAGGAGTTAAATGAGATATTGGCAAAAAGTTTTGACAGTAAGGTTCAGGAGCTTGTAAGAAATTCTAAAATAGAAAATTTGGAAAAGCAAATAGAAAATGTAGAAAGACAAAAAATATCTATATTTGGAAAAATTGCAGGAAAAGCAAAACTTAAAAGCACTAAAATCACTAATTTAGAATTAAAAAAGCAGTTATTAATGTTTGAAATGCAGAATGAAAAATTTTCATATATATTGGAAGATAGCCTATCTGATTTATATTCATATTTAAAAGATGAAAACGTAGAACCTAATACCCAGATACAGGAATTTTTAGATGTTATAGAGAATGATAAACAAATTGTTCAAATGATAGATATGGGGCAAGTTGAAGAAAAAATGCAAGAGAAGATAGATAAAAAAAATAAAAATATGCAATTAATTCCTATAGAATCAAAGAAAAAAGTGAGCATAAGAAATGAAGTAAATATTATGCAATTACAAAATAACGAGTTAGGTAGGCAAATTCAAAATAATCGAGCAAAAACAATAACAAATCAAAATAGATTATCTACAGTGCAAGATAATAGTTATACATTAAATAATTTTCAAAAGAAGCTTGATAAAATAAACGGATTACTACAAATATAAATTTTTATGATAGGAGGAAAGTTGTTTGAAAATAACAGATATAAACCAACTAAAAAAAATTGCAAATAATGTAAGAATAAATATAATAGAACAAGTGTATAAAGCTCAATCAGGACATCCAGGGGGTTCACTTTCAATAGCAGATATACTAACAGTATTATATTTTAATCAAATGAATGTTGATGAAAATAAACCAGACTCACCAGTTAGAGATAGATTAGTATTATCAAAAGGACATTGTTCACCAGCACTATATGCTGTACTTGCACAAAAGGATTATTTTTCTAAAGATGAATTGAGTAAATTTAGAAATATAGATGGAATTTTACAGGGACATCCAGACATGAAAAAAGTTCCTGGAGTTGATATGACGAGCGGTTCTCTAGGTCAAGGATTATCAGTTTCCAATGGAATGGCGTTAAATTCAAAAATGAATCATGATGGATATAGAGTATATTGTATTTTAGGTGATGGAGAAATAGAAGAAGGGCAAATTTGGGAGGCAGCAATGACTTCTCATAAATATAAACTAGATAATCTATGTGTTATAGTCGATAATAATAATTTGCAAATAGATGGAAATATAGAAGAAGTAAAGGGGTTAGACAACATAGAAGGTAAGTTTAAAAGTTTTGGATTTAATACGATAGTTATAAATGGAAATAATATAGAACAGTTAATAGATGCATTTGAAACAGCAAAAACTACAAAAGGTATGCCAACTGCAATAATAGCAAAGACTATAAAAGGTAAGGGAGTAAGTTTTATGGAAAATAAAGCAGAATGGCATGGAAAAGGTCCAAATGAAGAAGAATATAATGAGGCTTTAGCTGAATTAAATCAAAATTTTAAAAATATAAATGTATAGAAATTTTTATGAATTTATGAAAAAAATTGAAAGAAAGTATAAATGAAAATTATTATATATATGCTTTCCGAATGAAGCAAGAAAGGAATATATTAAAACATGGAAAATAAAAAAATAGCTACTCGTCAGAGTTATGGAGAAGCACTAGCTGAGTTAGGAGAAGAAAATGAGAATGTAGTTGTTTTAGATGCAGATTTATCAACTGCTACTAAAACGCAAATCTTTGCTAAGCGATTTCCAGAAAGATTTTTTGATATAGGAATATCAGAGCAAGATATGATGAGTACAGCGGCAGGTTTTGCAACTTGTTCAAAAATACCTTATGTAAGCACATTTGCTGTTTTTGCAGCAGGTAGAGCGTATGACCAAATTAGAAATAGTATATGTTATCCAAATTTAAACGTAAAAATATGTGCTACACATGCAGGAATTACTGTAGGAGAAGATGGAGCAACACATCAAATGTTAGAAGATATATCAATGATGAGAACACTTCCTAATATGACAGTAATCAGCACATCAGATGATACTCAAACAAAATGGGCAGTAAAAGAAATATCAAAAATAAAAGGACCAGTATATTTAAGACTATCAAGATATGGTGTGCCAGTTATATATAATGAGAATGAGAAGTTTGAAATAGGAAAAGCAGTTCAGTTTGGAGACGGAACAGATGCAACAATATTTGCTACAGGGGTTACAGTTATAGAAGCTTTGAAAGCAAAGGAAGAATTAAGCAAAAAGAATATAAATGTAAGAGTTATAGATATACACACAATAAAACCTATTGATAAAGAAATGATTATAAAATGTGCAAAAGAAACTAAAAGAATAATTACAATAGAAGATCATAGTATCATTGGAGGCTTAGGAAGTGCAATATGTGAGGTATTGTGTGAGCAACCATTTAGTGCACTTTATGGAGAAAATTATTTTAAAAATCCAATCAAGGTTGAAAGAATGGGTATAAATGATACTTTCGGAAAGTCTGGAAAAGCAGATGAACTTATGAAATACTTTAAAATTACTAGTAATGACATAATAGAAAAGTTTTAAACTATTAGGGACGGGGTTAAATAGTTTAGCGGATAATTGTTTTATTGTAAAACATTAAATATATTATTTATTTAGTAAATCCCAACTACATAATAGCTTGTAAAAAAATTTTATTTTGTAAAACTTGTTTTACAAAATAAAATTTTTTACAATCTATAATTTGTTGGTCCCCACAAAATTTTACTAAATAAATAATATATTTAATGTTTTTCAAATAATATTAATTACTTTCTCCGCTAAACTATTTAACCCCGTCCCTAATAGTTTAATGTGAATTTTTTGTGAATTTTAAAAAACAGCTAAAAAACGAGAAAGCTAGACAATAAGCCTAAAAATAGCAAAAAATAACTTAAAAAATATTAAAATAACTATTGCAAATAATTGATTTTATTGTTATGATGAAATAGAAACATACTATGAAAAATGGGGTATAAATATGATAGAATTTAGAAATGTAAGTAAAACATATAGTACAGGCACAGAAGCGGTACATAATGCTAACTTTAAAATAGAAAAAGGTGAATTTGCATTTTTGGTAGGAAGCTCAGGGTCAGGGAAATCTACATTAATAAAAATGATTTTAAAAGAAGAAAATCCAACTTCAGGAAATATAATAATAAATGGTAAAGATACAACATATTTAAAACCTAAAAGAGTGCCATTTTTAAGAAGAAGTATGGGAGTTGTTTTTCAAGACTTTAGATTACTTCCAGACAAAACGGTGTATGATAATGTTGCATTTGCTATGTATATAGTAAGAGCTACGCCAAAACATATAAGAAGACAAGTTCCAATGGTATTATCTTTAGTTGGGTTAAGCGGAAAAGCAAAAATGTATCCAAATGAATTGTCTGGAGGAGAGCAACAAAGGGTGGCATTGGCTAGGGCATTAGTTAATAATCCATCTATGTTAATTGCAGATGAGCCAACAGGAAACTTAGATCCAGATACTGCTTGGGATATTATGACATTATTAAATGATATAAATATGAGAGGAACAACAATAGTAGTTGCAACGCACGCAAAAGAAATAGTAGATAGAATGAAAAAAAGAGTTATTCATATCGATAAAGGTGTTATTGATAGAGACGATAAAAAAGGTGGTTATAATAGTGAGGTATAATGTAATAGGATATTTAATTTCAGAAGGTTTTAGAAATGTATTAAAAAATAAGAAATCTACAATTGCCTCTTTAATGATTATGTGTGCAACAATGCTTATATTTGGATTATTCTTTTTGGTAGGAGAAAATATTAACTATATGATGCAAGGACTTGAAAAAGAGCAAGGAATGTCAGTTTTCTTAAAAAAAGGAATTTCTGAAGAGGAAATAAAAAAAGTAGAAGAAGATATAAAAAAAGTGCCTTATGTTGCTACTACTACTTTTGTATCTGAAGAAGAGGCTTTTAATACGATGGTAGAAAAATTAGGACAAAGATTAATGGAAACATATCAAAGTAAAAATCCGTTAAAAGCATCTTTTATGGTTACTTTAACAGATTTAGAGCAACTGGACTTAGTACAAGGTCAAATAAGTCAAATAGAAAATGTAAATAATATAGAAGCAAGACCAGATGTTATAGATACGTTAATAAATGTAGCAAATGGAATTAGGTTTATTTCAACGGGTATTTTAGTATTACTTGTTATAATTTCAATATTTATTATAGCTAATACAATAAAACTTACAGTTCATGCAAGAAGAAAAGAAATTTCAATAATGAAATATGTAGGTGCAACTAACGGATTTATTAGATGGCCTTTTATAGTAGAAGGTATCATTATAGGAATTGTATCAGCAGGAATTTCAATAGCATTATTAGGTCTAGGCTATAATGCTTTAGTAGGACAAATTGTAACATCAATAATAACAACAATGTCAGGAATTAAGTTATTAACTTTTTCAGAAGTTTTTCCATTAGTAATTACAGTATATTTAGTGCTAGGAATGGGAGTTGGAGCTTTAGGAAGTATAATTTCAATGAAAAAATATCTAGAAGTATAATATGTAAAATGTCAAATTAAAATTAAATTTAACTGGAACTAAATAAGTAAATACATATATAAATTAAATACAACTGCAACGTTAAATATAACTATATAAAAAAATATCAAATGAAGGATTGGAGAAATACTATGAAAAGAAAAATTATATCTGTTTTATTAGCAGTAATATTGTTGCAAAGTACAATTATGGCAACTGTGTATGCTTCGTCATTATCAGATTCTTTAAAAGCAGAGCAAAAAGAATTAGAGGCTGAAATAAATGCAAGTAAAGGTAAACAAAATGAGGTAAATAATCAAATATCATCAGAACAAGCACAAATACAGCAATTAGATGCTAGCATTTCTGCTAGTGAGCAGGAAATAAAAAACTTAGAAATAGAAATTTCTGAATTAGAAAGTTCAATAGCACAAAAACAGGCAGAAATAGAAGCAAAACAAAAAGAATACGATGAAAATGATGCTCTTTTTTCTGAAAGATTAGTAGTTATGTATGAAACAGGAGAAGTATCATTTTTTGATGTATTATTTAGTTCAGCAGATATATTTGAATTTATAAGTAATTATTATGCGTTATCTGAACTAGCAGAATTCGATATGGATTTGTTAGAAAGTTTGGAAAAACAAAGAATTGAAATAGAAGAGGCAAAGAAAGGACTAGAAGAGGATAAGTCAAAACTAAATATTGCTAAAGCAGATAAAGAAGCTAAAATGAATAACTTAAAATCAGCTAGAAATGAAAGAGCTCAAAAAGTAAATAGTTTATCTGCAGAAAGTAAGCAAATACAAAACGATATAGATGCAGCAAACAAAAAACTTGAAAACATAGAAGCACAAATTGCAGCAGAATTGAAAAGAATAGAAGAAGAACTAAAAAAGCAAAATGGTGGAGGTAGTGGTTCAGCAGGTTTACATTTTGATGGAAGTTTTATATGGCCTTGTAATAATAAATATATTACATCAACAGTAAAAAATAGATGGGGAAGAAAACATAAAGGTATTGATATAGGTGCATCATATGAAAATGTATATGCTACAGCTTCAGGTTATGCATATACACTTGAAAATCCAACTGGATATGGTCATTACATTATCATAATTCATGGAGATAATTACATAAGCTTATATGGACATTTAAATGCATTTAAAGTTTCTTATGGACAATATGTAACTCAAGGTCAAGTTATTGCACAGTCAGGAAATACTGGTTCAAGTCAAGGAGCACATTTACATTTTGAATTAAGAAGGGCAAGTTCAATTTCTAACTTCTTTAATGTAAGTCCATTAAATCCATTAGATTACTTACCAGGTGGCTATACATTAGCACCGGGTGCAACAACAGAATCATAATATAGGAGGTGTAAGTATATGAAAATAACTTTCAAAAAAATAATATGTGTAATTTTAGCTGTAAATTTAATAGTATGCTTGCACTTTAATATTGCAGTTAAGGCAGTAGACTTAAATGACAAACTACAGGAAAATCAAGAAAAACAGCAAGAAGCACAAGAAAAATTAGAATATGTTACAGAGGAATTATCAGAGGCAATTGTAAAAATACAAGAGTGTGACGATCAAATAAAAGAGGCAGAAAAAGAAATTGAGTCATTAAATTCACAACTTTCAGATTTACAAGATGAAATAGATGAAGCAACAGAAAAATATGAAGAGAAACAAAAGGAATATGAAGAAAATCAAGCATTATCAGAAGAAAGATTAGTAACAATGTATGAGGCAGGAGAAAGTACATATTTAAGTGTTTTATTACGTTCTACAAGTATATTAGACTTCATTTCAAACTATTATTCACTTCAAGAATTAATAGAAAGTGATATGAAATTAATAGAAAGTATTAAACAAGAAAGAGAAGAAGTTGAAAATGATAGGAAGGCTTTAGAGGAAAAAAAGGCAGAGTTAAAAATATTAAAAGCAAAACGAGAGCAAACATCTATAATAATGAAAAACAATAAAACAAAACAGCAAAATTATATGAATCAATTATCTGAAGAAGAGCAAGAACTTCAAAAGAAAATACAAGAATATAAAGATGAGCAACAAAGAATAGAAAATCTTATTAACTTAGCAGCTGGTGAAGATTATGGAGGAAGTTATAGTGGAGGGGTAATGGCATGGCCAATTGCAAAAGCAGGAACTTATATTACTTCAGGCTATGGTGATAGAGAGCATCCAATCCAAGGAGTTGTAAAGCTACATTCTGGAATAGATATTGGAAATGCAGGTTTTGGAGCCCCTGTAATTGCAGCAGCTGATGGAGTCGTTACAATGGCTGGATGGTATGGTGGATATGGAAAATGTGTAATGATTAATCATGGAAATGGAATATCTACATTATATGGTCATGGTCAGGAGATTTTAACGAGTGTAGGAACACAGGTAAAAAAAGGTGATTTGATTATGGAAGTAGGTTCAACAGGAAATTCTACAGGTCCTCACGTACATTTTGAAGTAAGAATAAATGGAACTGCTGTAAACCCACTACCATATTTATCGGAATAATATAAGTGAAAAATTAGTATAATTATATAGCAGATATTTGAATAGAAAGGAAAGACTGGAATAGATGGATACAGAAAACACACAAAAAACTTATAAAATAGTAATACTAATGCTTTTAACGATAATACTAACGGTTATAGTAACAACAATAATTGTATATAATCAAACAAAAGAGAATATAAAGTATGTGCCAGTAGATTCATCTGAAATAGGGAAAACTTTTAATTCATTAAAAAAATGGATAGAACAAAAATATATAGGCGAAATAGATGAAGAAAAGATGTTAGAAACAGCTATAAAAGGTTATGTAGCAGGATTAGGAGATAAATATTGTGAATATATTACTAAATCAGAAATGGAAGAATATTTGGAAGATGCAGTAGGAAAATTTGTTGGGATAGGAGTGTATATCACTAATAATACTAAGACGAATCAGATTCAAGTATTAGCGCCTATGGAAGGTGGTCCAGCAGATGAAGCTGGAATTTTACCAGGTGATGTTATACAAAAAATAAATGGAGAAGAGTATACAGCAGAGCAATTGCAAGAGGCATCAGAAAAACTAAAAAATGAAGAAGGTACAAAACTAGAACTAGAAATTTTAAGAGGTTCTGAAGTTATACAATTAGAACTAGAATGTAAAGAAGTTAAAACGAGCCATGTTAGGTCAGAAATATTAGAAAATAATATAGGCTACATTAGATTGCCATCATTTGACGAAGACACAGCAACAGAATTCAAGAATCAATATAACGAATTACAAACTAAAAATATAAAAGGTTTAATACTTGACCTAAGAAATAATGGTGGTGGAGTAGTAGATGAAGCACTTGAGATTGCAGATATAATGGTAGAAAAGGGAAAAACATTATTAATAACAACTAGTAAAAGTGATGGAGAAAAAATACAGGAATCAGAAAATGAAAAAATTATAAACATACCAGTAGTATTGCTTGTAAACGAAAATACAGCAAGTGCATCAGAAATTTTAACGGCTGATTTAAAAGAAAATGAAAATGCAAAAATTGTAGGCAAAAATACTTATGGAAAAGGTATTATTCAAACAATATATACTCTTAGTGATGGTAGTGGTTTAAAACTAACGACTAACGAGTATTTTACACCGAATAGGAATGTTATAAATAAAGTTGGAATAGCACCAGATTATGAAGTGGAACTTCCTGAAGGAGTGTCAATTTATTCTATTACAAGAGAAAATGATACTCAATTACAAAAAGCAATTCAATTATTTGAATAAACTATTAGGGACGGGGTTAAATAGTTTAGTGGAAATAAATTAAAAATATTGGCAAAACATTAATATATTATTTATTTAGTAACATTTTGTGGGGATCAACAAATTATAGATTGTAAAAAAATTTATTTTGCAAAACTTGTTTTGCATAAATAAATTTTTTTTACAAGCTATTATGCAGTTGGGAGTTACTAAATAAATAATATATTCATGTTTTGCAATAAGATAATTATCCACTAAACTATTTAACCCCGTCCCTAATAGTTTATCTTATATAAAATGCCCAAGTAGGTCCAATAAGTGAAATAATAGAAAGAATAATCATAAGAGAACCTGCTAGTTTATTCTTATTATTTTTAAATTCAAAAAAAGAATAACTAATACCTTTAAAGAACACATAAATTGATGCTATAGCAATGACAAAAATCATATAAAAATCCTTCCCTTCAAAAAATTATATAGAATAATACAAATAATACAGAATTTTATAAATAATTATATTCAATATTATTAGTAAATTAGATAAAGTTATATAAGGCATTATAAAAGTAGTACGAAAGTATTAATTTGCCTATGCATTAATGAATAATCTGCCAGAACGAACATTGGTGTCTACGGTGACTTTAAAGAAAGAGTTCTGGTAATTGTCATGCCAATTATAGGATAGCCATTTATCCCAAGTTAAAAATTTTTTAATGGCTTCTTTAGCAAAACCAGAAATATCTGAATGATATTCTTGAGATGTTTTATATAAATATGCAGATATTATTTTTTTTAAATAAGAGTTTACAGCTTCTTCCAATATAGGTAAATTTTCGTCTGTAAGATATTCTGCATTTTGTGTCATAGAGAGAATTTGTGCATTAATATTTACTTGAACTTCTATAAATGGATTTGAATCTAATGTGGAAACACTATTTTTGGTGTTATTTCTTAAAGTTAATTGTAAGTCTATAGTTTCCTCTTGATGAAAAGGGTTAGGAATAGTTATAGTACACTTATCTAATCGATTTGTTACCATTAAATAGCACATAGTTTCTATATTATCCAATTCTCCTACAAGTTTATCATCTTTAAAAACTGCAATTCCAGAATTTTGGATTGATTCACTAGGAGATATTGGAATTTCACCAGCTTTATAGGCATTTGTTTCTGTAGATGAATCGTTTCCTTTGCTTTGAGAAGAAGAAAGACTTCCAAGTATTGCAGATGGCTCTTTAGTGGTATCATTTAAGGAGTAAAAGAAATCACTTAAAGTCATATCATCAGTATATCCAGTAAATTCACTTGAAGATAATATAATGTCATAATATCTGGCTGAGACTTCTTCTAAAGGAGAAGTGGCATTTTTTAAATATTCATCAGTAGGCGATTTAGAAATAATTATATTTGTATCAGGTCTAACTTCAATGGTGTTTGTAAGTGTATATGCGTAAGTAGATAAACCTTCTTCAGCTAATTCTTCGGAAAACACAATAACTCCACAATGAGAAAGATTTATAGGTTTATTTATATAATTATTCATTTGATTTATACCATCTTCTATAGAAATACATTCTACGCTATAAGTTACAGAACTAGAGGATTGGGAAGAAGATCCACCTTCTGATCCTCCAGAAATTGGAAATTGCAAGCTTAATTTTATTTTATTTGTTTCACCTTTATCCAATCCAAGAGCTATAACGTAAGAAAATTGATCAACTGATTTTGCATCATCACAACCAGAAAGGAGGAAGGCAAAGATTAATAAAATTAATGTTAATGAAAAATATTTTAATTTCATTTAGACCTCCGATTTTTTGTTTAATTTTTTATATTTTATATTAGCGAAAATAAGAAGTAGTAAGCTACCAACTATTATAAGTGCAATACTTGTGTACTTGTAAACAACAGAATCCAAAAATGACACTACATTTGCATTTTTAGGGAGTACTGCTAAGATAAATGCAATGCTTGCAAATACCATAGCCATAGGAGTTACAGGTTTAGAATTTATTAGTTTGCTAAAAACTAAAACAATAAACATTATTAAAACGCTTGAATATGCAAGGATTGCTAGAATCCAACCTAAAACAAATATAGCATCAACACGTTGAAGTACATGTCCAAAAGAAATATGTTGCACTCCTACAAATAATTCAGATATTTCTGTTATAGATTCAATAAAAGGAAAAGATAAAAGTAAACTACCTATACTTAAAATAATTAGAATACCTGTAATAATAACAGATATAAAACTAATTTTCTTAAAATCTTTAGTGTCTTTTAGCATTGGCATAATTAAATACAATATACCAATTCCACTATATGCAAAAATATTACTAAGTCCAACAAAGAAGGTTTCATTTATACCAAATCCAAATAAAGGAAAAATTCTTTCAAAGCTAAATCTGTCAGCATTTCCAAAAGCAACTATTAAAATAATAATAGCCATAATAGGAACGACTATTAATGTGCATTTTGATATAGATGAGTGACCAAAATTATATGCTATTACGCTTACAAGTAGTATCAAAAACACAATTGTTCCAACTTCAAAATCATTGAAATATATAAGTTTTAAATCTTTGGCAAGTGCACGAACAACTAATGATAGTATAAATACGCAATACGCTATATATAGTAGTCCAACTATTGTTTTTAATACTTTGCCACCTAAATATTGCGAAATATCAAGAATATCTTTACCTGCAAAGTTTTTATATAATTTTACAATTAACCAAACTAAAATTATGGCAACAATAAATACATAAATACTATTTAATAATGAAGCAGAGCCAGTGGAGGAAGTAATAGTATTTGTCATACTTAATAGTAAATGATTAACTATAACAAT
>CANQSP010000043.1 GCA_947626555.1 uncultured Clostridia bacterium
GTGCTAAACTATTTAACCCCGTCCCTATTAGTTTAATGCTTTTTAGTAATAGTTTCTATAATTTCAGGGTAAATTTTATCTGCATTATTTTTCCAATTATCTGCGATTTTTTTTGCTTGATTACGAGAACCAGCAAAAGTTTTTAATTCAAAAATAGTTTCGTTATTATCTATCATTTTACATGTAACCATAAAATTAGTTTCACTTTCTGCAGTATACTCAGCAACTATTGAGTGTTCATTTTCAAAATTATCAATTTCAGTTTTAAAATTACTATCAACTTTTAATTTTATAATTCCTGGTATTATGTTTTGAGTAAGTTCTAGTGTTTCTTTGCCTAAATCGGTTATATCGTAAAAACTTTTATTTTCTTTATGAAAATTTATAATATATTTGTTTTCTATTAAATCTAATAAAAATTGTTGAAAATAAAAATAATTCATATCTGTAATTGTAAGTATTAAATTTAAAAGAGAATTGTTAGAAATTGGCTTACCAACTTTAGATAGGACATATAAGATTAGTACTTTGTTTTCAGCTAAAGTTTCATTGTCTGATGTTAATTTCAACGTAATCACTCCTAAAAATTAATTTAACATTTGCATTATAACACAATTTTTAACAAAATACTATGATTTTAAAAAATAAAATGCTATAATTGTTATAAGGGTAAGGTAATGAAATGGAAAATTATTATGATATATTAGAAGTTAGTGAAAAGGCATCAGATGAAGTAATTGAAAAGGCATATAAAGTATTAGTAAAAAAATACCATCCTGATTTACAGGAAGAGCAAAATAAATCAAAAGCGGAAGAGATGATGAAAAAAATCAATGAAGCTTATGATGTATTAAGTAATCCCGAAAAAAGAGCAGAATATGATGCTAATTTGGAATTAGAAAAACAAAGAATAAATAGAGAAAGCAATAATCAGCAAACATATACAGATGAAGTAAATTATGGAAGGCAACAAGAATATAATCAACAAACATATAATGAAAATTATGGAGGGCAATACACTTATAATCAAAATAGAAACTATGGAAATCAGCAGACATATAATCAAAATACTAATTATAATAATTCTTCGTATGAAAATAGTCAAGTAAACCAATATAATCAATATGAAGTTCAACAACAGTATGAGGATGAGTACAGAAGAAGAATGCAAGAACAATTAAATAAAGAAGCATATGAAAGGCAAATTAGAAATCAACAATATGAGTTGAAATATAGGCAACAGATGCAAAATAAAATAAATCAGGAGTATGAAAATGCATATTATAATTATTTGAGGAGTTTAGGGTATAAAATAAAGGAAAAGTGGACATTTAAGAAGTTTTTATTACTTATAGAAGTAATAGCAATATTAACAGTAGCAATTATAGCTTTATGGTTTTTTCCACCAACAAATAAATTATTAATGGCTTTTTATGAAGGCAATCCAATAATAAAGGGTATTATAGACACAATTATAGCATTTGTGCAAGTTATATGGAATGCAGTTTATAATTTATTTGCAAATCCACCACAGCTATAAGAGAATAAAGGGTTTATAATAACAAAAATAGGAAGAGGAAAATGAAATGAGAATAAGATGCAAGCCATGGGCAAGGCAAGAATTAGAAACTAGTGATTTTTATATAGATAATCCCGAAGATTATAAAGGTAAATGGAAAACAGCATTTAAAAATGAAGCACCAATTTATATAGAACTTGGATGTGGAAAGGGAAATTTTATAGCCAATCTGGCAGTCAAAAGCAAAAACATAAATTTTATAGCAATAGATATTGTAGATGCGATGTTAGGAATTGCAAAAAGAACAGTAGAACAAAAATACAAAGAAGAAAATGAAGAAATAGATAATTTGTATTTAACAAGGTTTGATATTGAAAGAATTCCTTTAATAATGGATAAAAATGATAAAATTGAAAGAATTTATATAAATTTTTGTAATCCATGGCCAAGAGGAAGACATAGAAAAAGAAGACTTACACATAGAATACAATTAGAAAAATATAAAGAGTTTTTAGTTGATGGAGGAGAAATTAGATTTAAAACTGATGATGATAATTTATTTGAAGATACTTTAATATATCTTCGAGATACAAATTTTAAAATTATTAAATATACATATGATTTAGAAAATGAAAATGATTTTTGGGATAATATACAGACAGAGCATGAAAAAATGTTTATTGATAAAGGAATTAAAATTAAAGCGTTAATAGCAGTATTATAGAGATAAAAGTCAAATTATCAATGGATAATTAAAAAAATAAAAAAATAATTGAAGTGAAGTGAAAAGCTAAGACAAAACTAATGACTAAAAATAAATTAATTACTAAAAAAATTAATGAGTAAAAAAATAAATAGCAAAAAAATAAATGTCTACAACAAAAAAATAGTTTAAATTAACATTTTTTTTAATAGCATGTTAGTTTAAACTAATTTTTTATCTCTTCAAATATTGAATTATAAAAAATGTAAATAGTGTAAAAACATATTTCTTATTTCATTTCATCTTCTCTAAGTACCCATACAGAAACGCTAGCACCTTTAGTATAAAAAATTCCATTTCCTTCATCGTCTACATATACAGGTTCATTTACATTTCCAAGGTAGTCATATAATAAAGAACCTGCCAACTTTTTACCAACATTCATTGTTTTGCATCCAGCTGGTCCATCTGACATAATTACTGCCATACCTGAATTTGGATGGTCGAAACTACCTTCACGAATCCAACCAACAATATTAGGGTCATCGAAATAATCAATTTCATTTCCATATGCAAAACGTTTTCTAGCTAAAAGAAGTTTTTCTAATAGTGATTTTTTATTATCGATTCCTTTTTCAGGAATTCCATAATAATCTCCATAAAAAACGCAAGGTGTTCCATAATTTCTTAATAATATTAAAGCATAAGCAAGAGGCTTAAACCATTCTTGCACCCACGATTGTAATGACTGCTCTGGTTCAGTATCATGATTATCCACAAAAGTAATTGCAAGTTCAGGTTTAGATTTTACAAGTGTACCATCAAATATTCTTCTCATATCATAATGACCATTACTATTAGAAGCATTGTATAAATTATAGTGTAAAGGTACATCAAATAAGCTCATTGAACTTTTAGTTTCTTTTATAAAATTTTTAAGTGTTTCAATATCTCCACTCCAATATTCACCAACTGCAAATAAATCTTGTTCTAAGTCATCACGTAATGTAGCTAAAAAGGTTTTTAAAAATGATGCTCTAATGTGTTTTACAGCATCTAATCTGAAACCATCAATGTGAGTAGTTTCAATATACCACTTTGCCCAAGAAATTAATTCATTAACAACATTTACATTATTAAAATCTACATCTGCACCCATTAAGTAATCAAAATTACCATTTTCTCTATCTACATCAGTATCCCAATCTTTGCCGTAAAATTTATAAACAGATTTTTTTTGAGTTATATCATCCCAATCAACTCCATGAAAATGTGTCCAATTCCATTTGAAATTAGAATATGTAGAGCCCCTACCTGCAAAATCAAATTTTGTCCATGCTTTAATTGTTCTAGGTTCACTTATTGAATGATTTCTATTTACAGGATCATCTTCTACTGCAATTACATCTTCAAAGCCATCTGCACCTAATCTATGGTTAAATACTATATCTGCTAAAACTGAAATATTATTAGCTTTTAAAACTTTAACAGCTTCTAGGTATTCTTTTTTCGTTCCATATTTTGTTCTGATGGAACCTTTTTGATTAAATTCCCCTAAATCGTACATATCGTATACTCCATAGCCAGTATCGTTTATACCGCTTGCACCTTTATATGCTGGAGGAAGCCATATGGAAGTAATACCTAGTGAAGACAAATAAGAGGCATCATTAATGGTTTTGTTCCATAAATTATCCTCAGGTTTTAAATACCACTCAAAAAACTGCATCATAGTTTGATTAACTTTTTTCAAAAAAAACATCTCCTATATAAATATATAAAGGTATTATACTATAAAAAAGGATACTAGACAAGAAGATAAGTCAAAAAAGTACTAATAAGAAAAATTAAAAAATGCAAAATAGTAACAAAAATGTAAAATAAAATACAAATTATATTAGTTGACAACAAAAAATGAATAATATAAAATTTTAATTAAGTATAAAATGGAGAAATGGAGAAACATATAAGATGAAAATTGCTATACAAAAGAAAATATTAATTAGTATATTAATAATATTAATTATATTGTTAAATACAGAAGTGTTTGCGAGTACTTCTTTTAAAAAAATAGATTATAGTGAGGAATACAAACAGTGGCTACAGCTTTCTGATGAAGAGAAAGAAAAAAGAATACAGCCTAGAATGTATGATTTGCCAAAAGAGACATATGCATATAAAAATCCCTTGAAAAAGGCTAGAATGCTAAGAAGTAGCTTAGAATCAAAATTCACTTTAGTAGATTATATTCCAGAAAACATAGTAATAAAAAATCAAGGAACTACAGGAGAATGTTGGGCATTTGCATCTGTTGCAGCATTAGAAACGAATTTAGCATTAAAAGATTATTATAATGGGAGAGAGGTAAAAGAGTATGATTTCTCTGAGAGACATATGGATTATGCTACATGTAGGAATTTTTTAAATGATCAAATAAATGAAAAAGGTTTTAACAGGGCTCCAGGAGATGGAGGGTCATCTATAATTGCAACTAGATATTTAACTAACGGTATGGGAGCAATAGATGAAAGTGATATGCCTTTTATTGATAGTGAAAAATTAATAGAAATTAGCGAAATTCAAGGAAAAACAGTTACAAGTCAATTGTTTGATACAATAGATTTTCCATCATATAAGAGTACAGAAGATACAACACAATTGAAAATTCAAATGAAAGAACATATTAAAAATTATGGAGGTATAGTTGCAGATGTGCATGGTGCACAATTAGATTCTGGTTATTACAATAATTCTACAGGTGCAATTTATTGTGATAATGAAGAAGATTGTCCTGTGGATCATGAAGTATTAATAATAGGCTGGGATGATAATTATAGTAGAGAAAATTTCTTAGAAATTCATAGACCTCAAAATAACGGTGCATGGATTATAAAAAATTCTTGGGGAGCAAAATTAGAGTTTAAATTAAGTGAAATATTATCACAATATAAACAACAAATTTTTGAAAAATATAGGGAACACTGCATTGAGCAAGGTTGGACAGATGCTACTCAAATTCCTGATGATGAAGCAATAAATACACTTAGAAAGAATGGCTATATAGTAGAAGGAGACAATATAACATATATAATTGGTGATAATGGAATAATGTATATATCATATGAGGATATAAATATTTATAGTCAATTATCAGGAATAATAAATTCAGCTAATAGTGTAAATTATAAAAATATATATCAATATGATGAATATGGATATACATATGCAGTACAATCTGATGAATCTAAGGTGTATGTAGCTAATGTTTTTGAAAAGAAAACACAAGGACCAGAATTTTTAACTCAATTATTAACATATGCTATGGAACCTTGCACATGTAAAGTTTTTGTAAATGTAGATGGAATAAGTAAAAATAAAAATGATTTAAAGGAAGTTAAATTAAAAGCAGGAGATTCAGAAACTTTTGGAATAGGATATCATACTTTAGAGTTTGCAAAACCTGTTGAAATAACTTCGAACAATTTTGTAGTAGTACTAGAAATTCAAGGGCAAGACTCAGATAGCTTAATTTTACCCCTAGAAAAAAAGATTGAAAATTCAATTTTTGATGTTGTAAAAACAGAAAATCAAAGGTGTTTTGTTGCAACAGCTACAGAATTTAATAGTAATATATGGACAGACGCATCTATTTTAAATGGAGATACTATTATGAAAGTGTATACAGTATCTGAAGATGATTCAATCAAATCGTTAGAGGTTACAACACCTCCCAATAAAACGGTTTATATAGAGGGACAGGATTTTGATACAACTGGAATGGTAGTTACAGCAACATTTAAAGATGGTTCAAAGCAAAATGTAAATGACTATGTTGTAGAAAATGGTAAGAATTTAAAAGTTACACAAACATCAGTAACTATCAGCTATGGAGGAAAATCTGTAAATCAACAAATTACAGTACAAGATAATAATATAGTTTTAATTAAAATACAAAAAGCACCCAATAGAGTAAATTATGTAGTCGGTCAAAACTTTGATACTACTGGAATGATAGTAGTTGCAAAATATGAAAATGGCATGGAACAACAAATTGATGGTTATACTATACAAGACGGGAAAAATTTACAATTAAATCAAACCACAGTAACAATAGAATACGAAGGATTTTCGGTTACTCAAGAAATTACAGTAGAGGAAAAAGAACTTTCTAATATAAAAATATCTAAAATGCCTACAAAAATGACGTATATTCAAAATAAAGAAAATTTAGATTTAACAGGTGGATTAATAAAGCTTACATATAATGATGGAAGCATAGAGGAGCTATTAATGGATTCAGAGCAGGTGGAAGTAACAGGATTTAACAATAAAATTTTAGGTACGAATACTATAACCTTAAAGTATGAAGGAAAAAAGATTACATTTAATGTTACAATAGTAGAAGAACAAATAATAGAAGAACCTGAAAATTCTAGTTTACAAAATGCGAAAAGTGATGTAAAATTAGTAAAAGCATATTATTATACAGATAATGCAAAACAAGAATATACTACAATGGATATAGAAATAACAAATATACAAAGAGATAAAGAAAATGATAGTTATGAATATTATTACTATTTATCACCAAACCAAGAAGAATCAAATATTAAAGATTGGATAAAAGTAACTAATAACCAAACAGCTAAAGATAAGATTACATTTACAATAAATACAAAAGATATTTCAAATTATGAAGAAGTTTCAACTTCAGATGTATTATATTTGTATATAAAAGAAGTAGCCATAAAAAGTGAGCAACAGGCAATATATATTACGAAGTCAATGGAATTGGAGTTAGACGTAGAAATTGAAGAATATTTAGATGATGTAAGAATACAAAATGTAAATATTGGTGGCAATGTAGGAAATAATTTAACAGGAGGAAATAATCAAACAGTTGATAATACTGTAGCCGGAGGAATAATACCTCAAACAGGGCAAGCAACTGTGATGATGAGTGCAATATTAATAATTTCAGTTTTGGGAATAATAGGATACATAAGATATAAAAATATAGACAAATGATTAAAGTTTTAGAAATATTTATTCAATAAGGAAAATGAAAGGAATGAAAATAACATGGAAAACAAAAAATATTATGTAACAACACCAATATATTATCCAAGTGGAAGGTTTCATATAGGAACAGCTTATACAACAGTTTTGGCTGATACAATGAAAAGATATAAAACATTAAGAGGATTTGATAGCTATATGTTAACAGGTCTTGATGAGCATGGGCAAAAAATTCAAACTGTGGCTCATGAAGCAGGTAAAACACCACAAGAATATGTAGATGGTATGGCAGAACTCGCTAAAGAACTATGGAAAAAGATGGATATCTCATATGATGATTTTATTAGAACAACAGAAGTAAGACATGAAAAAGTTGTAGAGAAAATATTTGATAGACTAATGGAACAAGGTGACATATATTTAGGAGAATATGAAGGTTGGTATTGCATGCCTTGTGAGACATTTTTTACACAAACACAATTAGTTGATGGAAAATGTCCAGATTGTGGTAGAGAAGTAAAAAAGATGAGAGAAGAATCATATTTCTTTAACATGAAGAAATATCAAAAAAGATTGGAAGAATTTTATGATAAAAATCCAGATTTCATAGTTCCAGAATCAAGAAAAAATGAATTATTCAATAACTTTATAAAGCCAGGTTTAGAGGATTTATGCGTAAGTCGTACAAGTTTTGATTGGGGAGTAAAAGTTCCTAAAAATCCAAAGCATGTAGTATATGTTTGGCTAGATGCCTTAACAAACTATATCACAGCACTAGGTTATGGTTCAGATGATGATAGTAAACTAAAAAAATATTGGCCAGCTGACTTACAAATAGTTGGAAAAGATATAATTAGATTTCATGCTATATATTGGCCAATTTTCTTAATGGCATTAGATTTGCCAATTCCTAAAAAAATATATGCACATGGTTTTATAATGATGAAAGATGGAAAAATGTCTAAATCTAAAGGAAATATAGTATATCCTGAACTTTTAATAGATAGATATGGTTTAGATGCTCTAAAATATTTTCTATTAAGAGAATTTCCATTTGGACAAGATGCTGTATTTACTCCAGAAAGCTTTATTGAAAGATTTAATTTTGATTTATGCAATGATTTAGGAAATCTTTTAAATAGAACAATAGGAATGTTAAACAAATATTTTGAAGGAAAAGTTCCAGCACTTACAACTATTAGAAATGATGTAGATAGCGAAATAGAGCAAAGTGTAATAGAAAAAGTAAAACAAGTTGAAGATAATATGGATGATATTCATGTATCAAATGCTATTTCAGAAATATGGGCAATAATTTCAAGGTCAAATAAATATATAGATGAAACTGCACCATGGGTATTAGCAAAATCTGAGAAAGAAGAAGATAAACAAAAGCTTGCAAGTACAATGTATCATTTAATAGAAAATTTAAGAATAGTAGCTGTGCTATTACAACCATTTATGAAAGATACTTCTAATAAAATGTTTGAGCAATTAGGAATAAAAGACGAAAAATTAAAAACATGGGAATCTGCACAAGAATATGGTAAAATAAAAGAAAATATGCAAGTAGTTCCTAGAGGTGAACCTTTATTTATGAGATTAGATGCAGATGAAGAAATACAATATATAAAAAATGGAATGAATAGTTAAAATTTGTGAAGCCGAGCTATAAAGTTAGTTCGGCTAACATTTTTGCATTAAAGTATTAAATAGTTTAATGTATTAATGAAAGATACGTTAAGTTACTAAGTGTTTAATATTAAAATTACGCTTTAAATTCACACAAAAAACACAATGGAGAGATAAAATTTAATCAGTGAAATTCTAAGGAGGAAATTATTGTATGAATGATATAACAATACTAGTTGTAGATGACGAATCTAGAATGAGAAAATTAATAAAGGATTTTCTTATGCAAAAAGGTTATAGTGTGATAGAAGCAGCAGATGGAGAAGAAGCTATTCAAAAATTTGCTGAAAATGAAAATAAAATTGGATTAATTTTGCTAGATGTAATGATGCCAAAATTAGATGGTTGGTCTGTATTAAGACAAATACGTCAAACATCAAAAGTACCAATAGTAATGCTTACTGCAAGAGGAGAAGAACAAGATGAATTATTTGGATTTGAATTAGGCGTTGATGAATATATATCAAAGCCATTTAGCCCTAAAATCTTAGTTGCAAGGGTTGAGGCAATATTAAAAAGAAGTAAGCAAAAAGAAAACAATGTAGAAGATTATGGTGGAATAGTAATAGACTCTGATGGAAGAACTGTTAAAGTAGATGGTAAGCAAATTGATTTAAGTCTAAGAGAATATGAATTGTTAAAATATTTAGTGGACAATGCAAACATAGCATTATCTAGAGATAAAATTTTAAATAATGTATGGAACTATGATTATTATGGTGATTCTAGAACTATAGATAGCCATATTAAAAAGATAAGACACAAATTGGGCAAAAAAGGTAAATATATAGAGACTATGAGAGGTGTTGGCTACAAATTTGAAGTAAAATAACTAAACTATTAGGGACGGGGTTAAATAGTTTAGCACAATTAGTAACTTATAATATAACAGTTAAACTATTAGGGACGGAGTTAAATAGTTTAACAACTTATTGTTATATAGCAAAACATTAATATTATATATTTTGAAGTGATTCGTGGGGACCGTTTTAGAAAATGTTACGAACATGTGTGAGTTACATTTTCTTAAATGGGGCAACGCAAAAATATATAATATTCATGTTTTGCAAGTGGTATAACTAAAATTTAGTTAAACTATTTAACTCCGTCCCTAATAGTTTAACTTGAAAGTAGACTAGTGCTAAACTATTTAACCCCGTCCCTAATAGTTTAGTGGAAAGGAAATGTAGTATATAATGGACAAAATTAAAGATAAATTTAAGTCAGTAAGAGTAAAGTTATTTTTTTCATTATGTATAGTAGTAATCATAATAGTATTATTTTTAATAACAATAAATAGTGTAGTATTAGAAAGTTTTTATTTATATGCAAAAGTAAGAACAATAAAAGAAGCATATCAAACCATAAATATGTATTATAATAAGATAGAAATTGGGGATATGTCAGCTCAAGAACTAGAAGAAGCATTAAAAAGAATCTCTTCAAAAAATGATTTTGATATATTAATAGAAAATGGTCAGAGTATAGCAGTTTTTAGTTCAGATCAGTCTTTTCAAAATACAATAAAGAAAATAAATGAAATAATTAATCAAACTATTATGAATAGTCAAAGAGATAGAGTAATTTTTGTAGATGATAAAATGAAGATAACTAGATTAAACGATGAAAAAAATGCAATGAATTACATATTATTATCATCAACATTAGATAACAATTATTCTTTATATATAAGAATTCCAATATCTCCAATACAAGAAAGTGTAAAAATTTCAAATGAATTACTAATTCTAGTAGGAGCTGTATCTATTCTAATAGCGGGAGTTTTGGCTTCGTATATATCTAGAAAATTTACTGAACCAATATCTGAGCTAAATGATATTGCAAAGAAAATGTCAAAATTAGATTTTAGTAAAAAGTATAGAATAAAAGATACAGATGATGAAATAAATACTTTAGGAAAAAGTATAAATACAATGTCCGATAAATTGGAAGCTACAATTAAACAGTTGAGAGATTCAAATTTAGAATTGGAGAAAGATATTGAAGAAAAATCTAAAATTGATGAAATGAGAAAGCAATTTATTTCTGATGTATCACATGAATTAAAAACGCCAATTGCTTTGATACAAGGATATGCAGAAGGCTTAGTTGAAAATGTAAATACAGATGATGAATCTAGAAAATTTTATGCTGAAGTAATATTGGATGAATCTAATAAAATGGATACATTAGTAAAACAACTTTTAGAACTTATGAAACTAGAGTATGGAAATAGAGATTTTAATGATAAAAAATTTAATATAATAGAATTAATAAATGAAGTTATTAGAAAATGTAAGGTAATGTTAGAAGATAAGAATATACAAATAAAATTCAAAGATGATGAACCTGTATATGTGGTTGCAGATGAATTTTACATAGATCAAGTAGTCACAAATTATTTTACAAATGCTATAAAGCACGTAAAAGAAGTAGATGGAAATAAAAATATAGAAATTACAGTAAGTAAAAATGTTGAAAAAGATAAAGTAAGAGTAAGTGTATTTAATACAGGAGATATAATAAGTGATGAAAACATAGAAAGAATATGGAAAAGATTTTACAAAATTGATAGTTCAAGAAATAGAGAAGATGGTGGAACAGGAATTGGTTTGGCATTGGTTAAAGCCATAATGACCAACTATGAAAATGATTTTGGAGTTATAAACCATGAAGATGGAGTGGAATTTTATTTTGAATTAAATGTTGATTAATAAAGAAGAAAATCGGTTATTTTATAGCCGATTTTTTATTTGTGCGACGGGCATGTCGTTTAGTTAATCGGTGAAAGTCCGAAGTGGAGGTATACATCGCCAACCACA
>CANQSP010000044.1 GCA_947626555.1 uncultured Clostridia bacterium
TAAACTAATAGGGACGGAGTTAAATAGTTTAACAACTTAATTGTTACATAGCAAAACATTAATATTATATATTTTGAAGTAATTCGTGTGGACCGTTTTAGAAAATGTTACGAACATATGTGAGTTACATTTTCTTAAATGGGGCAACGCAAAATATATAATATTCATGTTTTGCAAGTAATATAGTTTAAATTTTGTTAAACTATTTAACTCCGTCCCTATTAGTTTAATAAAATTAAATTAGTGCTAAACTATTTAACCCCGTCCCTATTAGTTTAGCGAGAGGAAGAATGTTATATGTCAATATATGTAATTGGTGATTTGCATCTATCTTTTGGTGAAAATAAGCCAATGGAAATATTTGGTGCAAATTGGAAAGATCATAGCGAAAAAATAAAAGAAAATTGGAATGAAAATGTAAAACCTCAAGATACAGTTATACTTGCGGGAGATTTTTCATGGGCTATGCAATTAAAAGATACATATAAAGATTTTGAATATTTAAATGGTTTACCAGGTAAAAAAATATTATTAAAAGGTAACCATGATTATTGGTGGACTACAATAACTTCTATGAAAAAGTATTTGAATGAAAATAATATACAAAATGTTGAATTTTTACATAATAATAGTTATTTAATTGAAAATAAAATAATTGTAGGAACTAGAGGTTGGAACTTATTAGATACAGAAAATGATTCAAAAATGATAAAAAGAGAGGCATTGAGACTAGAATTATCTATAAAAGATGCAATACAAAAATATGGTGAAGAGAAAGAAATAATAACAATTATGCATTATCCACCAATTTCTAATTCAAGTATGAAAAATGAATATACATATAAATCAGCTTTTATTGATATAATGAAAAAGTATAATATAAAAAGGTGTTTTTATGGTCATTTACATGGAAATTCATATAAAGATGCGGTAGAGGGAATAAAAGAGGGAATTGATTTTAAATTAATAAGTTCAGATTATTTAGATTTTAAATTGTATAAAATCGTTGACAATTAAGGTAAATTATGTTAAAATATCTATCTGTAAGCCGCCTGAGTCGGGTATGAAATGCTAATATTCTAATATTAAAAAATTATATTAATAAATTTTTTTAGTTGCAGAAAGGTTAGCTACCTAGTATTTTATGCTTAGCGAGTATACATTTAAAGGGAGGTGTACATTAATGTACGCAATAATCGAAAGCTGTGGAAAGCAATACAAAGTATCTGAAGGAGACGTTGTATTTTTTGAAAAATTAGATACTGAAGAAGGAAAAAAAGTTACATTTAGTAATGTAGTATTAGTATCTGATGATAAAAAAGTAGAAATAGGTGCTCCATATGTAAAGGGTGTTAAAGTAGAGGGAAAGGTAGTAGCTCATGGTAAAGGTAAAAAAATATTAGTTTACAAGTACAAAGCTAAAAAGAACTACAGAAGAACTCAAGGTCATAGACAACCATTTACAAAAGTAGAAATTACAAAAATAGCTATGCAATCTGCAAAAACAGAAACAAAGGCAGAAGCTGGAACAGAAGTAAAAGCTAAAACAGAACAAGTTAAAGAAGCATCTGCAAAAGTTGCAAAAACAGAAAGCAAAACAAAAACAGAAAAAGTAGAAGCATAATTTTTTATATAAATCATAATCGCATTTATAAATAAATTATAATCACGCGAAAGGAGTGAGGAAGAATGGCTCATAAGAAAGGTCAAGGAAGTGTTAAAAACGGTAGAGATAGTGAGTCTAAACGTCTTGGTTTAAAAAGAGCAGATGGTCAATTTGTTTTAGCTGGAAATATTCTAGTAAGACAAAGAGGAACTAAGTTTCATCCTGGAACAAATGTAGGAATTGGAAGCGATGATACATTATTTGCCTTAGCAGACGGAAAAGTTAAGTTTGAAAGACTTGGAAAAGATAAAAAGAAAGTTAGTGTTTATCCAGTAGAGGAAACAGCACAAGCGTAATATATTTTTTAATATAAGAACAAAACCAAATATATAGATTGGTTTTGTTTTTTTTTTACTTAATGCTAAAAGTTGGATTTTTATTAACTTTAACTATTTTTATACAACTATATAGTAAGAAGAATGATATTTTTATTTTTATCTTGTAAAAGTGGTAAAAATTAGGTATAATATAACACAGTAAATAAAATGCAGATATATTATCGAAAAATATTTATTACATAACTATAATAAAAATAACATAGAAGTAAAAAGTGAAAATATTTGAGATATAATAAATAATAGAGGTATAATTTTTATTCAGAGAGGAATGATTTATTATGGTAGATAAAAAGAGAATCTTAACAGGTGATAGACCAACAGGAAAATTACATATAGGACACTATTTTGGTTCTTTACAGAAAAGAATAGAAATGCAAAATTCAGGGTTATACGACCCATATATATTAATAGCAGATGTTCAAGCTTTAACAGATAATTTTAATAATCCAGAGAAGGTTAGAGCAAATGTTAGAGAAGTTGCTATGGATTACTTAGCAGCAGGAATAGATCCAGAAAAAACAACAATATACATACAATCTAAAATACCAGAAGTTGCAGAATTAACGGTGTTTTATTCTAATTTAGTAACAATAGCTAGACTTCAAAGGAATCCTACAGTTAAAACTGAAATAGCTCAAAAGAAAGATTTATTTGGAGAAAGTGTAACCTATGGATTCCTAGGGTATCCTGTAAGTCAAGCTGCTGATATAACTGCATTTGAAGGAGAACTAGTACCAGTTGGAGAAGATCAATTACCATTAATAGAACAATGTAGAGAAATTGTAAGAAAATTCAATTCAATATATGGAGATGTATTAGTAGAACCTGATGCTGTTCTATCTAGTGGAAAAAGAATAAAAGGTTTAGATGGAAATGAAAAAATGGGTAAATCTTTAGGAAATGCAATATATTTGTCAGATAGTGAAGAAGAGATAAATAAAAAAGTAATGAGTGCTGTAACAGACCCAGGAAGAATAAGAAAAGATGACAAAGGAAATCCAGATATATGTATGGTATCATATTATCATAATTTATTTAGTACAGAAGAAGAGGTAAAATGTGTATGTGAAGAATGTAGAGCAGGAACTAGAGGTTGTGTAGCTTGCAAAAGACAACTTGCTAAAAATATTTCAGAAACATTGAGACCAATTAGAGAAAAAAGAAAATATTATGAAGAAAATCCTGAAATTGTGGATAAAATATTAATGGAAGGAACAAAGAAAGCACAATTAACAGCAAAAGAGACTATGAAAAAAGTAAAGAAAGCAATGAAGTTGGACTATTTTGATTAATAAGAGCTAAACTATTGGGGACGGGGTTAAATAGTTTAGCACTAATCTAATTTTAAGTTAAACTAATAGGGACGGGGTTAAATAGTTTAACAACATAATTAATATTCATGTTTTGAAAATAAGTATACAATTTTATTTTTGTTAAACTATTTAACCCCGTCCCTATTAGTTTAACATTTTTTTATAAATTAATAATGTGCTAAACTATTTAACCCCGTCCCCAATAGTTTAGCTTTAGAAGGAGAGAATATGTTTACTGACTATGTAAAAATAATAGTAAAATCAGGGGATGGAGGAAACGGAGCAGTTTCATTTAGAAGAGAAAAATATGTAGCAGCAGGAGGACCTGATGGAGGAGATGGCGGAAAAGGAGGAGACATTTATTTCTTTGTAGACCCTGATAGCAATACACTAGTAGATTTTAGATATAAAAAGAAATTTAAGGCAGAAAATGGAAAAAATGGAGAAGGTGGAAGGCGCTTTGGAAAGAGCGGAGAAGACCTTTATATTGGTGTGCCAAGAGGAACAGTTATAAAAGAAGAAGAGACAGGAAAGGTAATAGCTGATTTATCTGAAAAAGACCAAAAAGAACTTGTAGTACCTGGAGGTAGAGGAGGCAAAGGAAATACACATTTTGCAACGTCTACAAGACAAGCTCCAAGGTTTTCACAAGATGGAGAAAAAGGTATAGAAAAAGAATTAATATTGGAACTTAAATTATTAGCAGATGTTGGATTATTAGGTTTTCCAAATGTAGGTAAATCAACATTTTTATCAAGAGTGACATCAGCGACACCTAAAATTGCAGATTATCATTTTACCACTTTAGAGCCAAATTTAGGAGTAGTTAAATCAGAATATGGTGCAAGCTTTGTAATAGCTGATATACCTGGAATAATAGAAGGTGCAAGTGAGGGAACTGGTCTAGGACTACAGTTTTTAAGGCATATAGAAAGGACGAGATTACTTTTACATGTAATTGATGTTTCTGGTTTAGAAGGAAGAAACCCTGTAAATGATTTTAATATTATAAACGGAGAATTGAAAAAATATAGTGAAAAGTTAGCTAAGAGAAAACAAATAATTGTTGCCAATAAAATAGATAGTATGCAAGACGAAAATTTATATAAAGAACTAGAAAAAATGGCAAAGAAAAATAATATAGAAATATTTAAAATTTCAGCAGTAACAGGAGAAGGAATAAAAGAACTATTAGATAGAGTTATAGAGGTATTAAAAACACTTCCAAAAGAAGACTTAGTTGAATTTGTTGAAAAAAAGGTTTATAAATTAGAAGATGAAATAGGATATACAATTACAAAAGAGAATGATATTTTTGTAGTAGATGGTCCAGCAGTTCAAAAACTTATGAGAAAGGTTAATTTAGAAGATAATGAATCAATGCATTATTTCCAAAAATGTTTAGATGAGTTAGGTGTAAATGAAAAATTAAAAGAAGCTGGAGTTCAAGAAGGAGATACAGTAAGAGTAGTAGATTGGGAATTGGAATGGTATGATTAGCTTTTATAATGCATATAAAATTACATATTTTATATGCATTATAAAATAGTTTGAAAAAATTAAAACGCTTATAAAAATAAATAATTTATAAAAATTAAACTTTTGTTTGACAATTATTTGTTTGTATGATATCATACTATAAAAAATGAGGAGTGATATAAATGAGAACAAAGAGAGAGTCATTAGAATTAAACAAAAAGGAAAGAGCAATACTAAAATTCATAGAAGCACAAATAGGAAAAAATGGTTATCCACCATCAGTAAGAGAAATAGGAAAAGCAGTTTCATTAAAATCAACAGCAACTGTTCATGGATATTTAGCAAAACTTGTAGAAAAAGGGTATATTAAAAAAGAAGATCAAAAAGGAAGAGCACTAAGGTTATTAAGGTCTACTCCAGAAATGCCAGAGGTAAAGGATGGAAAAGACATTTATTTAGGAAAAGAAATGGTTAATGTACCAGTAATAGGAAAAATAACAGCAGGAGAGCCAATACTTGCTGTAGAAAATGTTACTGATACATTCCCAATTCCAGTAGATTTTGTAGGAAATAGTGATAGTTTTATGCTTACTGTTAGAGGAGAAAGTATGATAGAAGCTGGAATATTAGATGGAGACTATATTTTAGTAAAGAAACAAAATACAGCTTCTAATGGTCAAATAGTAGTAGCTTTAATAGGAGAAGAAGCAACAGTAAAAACTTTCTATAAAGAAAAAAATCACATAAGATTACAACCTGAAAATAGTACAATGGATCCTATAATAGTTCCTAATTGCGAAATATTGGGAAAAGTATCAGGAGTATTTAGAAAGATAAAATAGTAAAAGTAATTGAAAAAATTAAATAAAAAGTAATTTTAATAAAATTTAAATATAAGTGGGGAAAATTATGGATAGAATGAAAACTTTTTTTAAATATCTGCTTCTAGTAGTTGGTTTCTTTATAGTTTCTCAAGTATTAATAAGGTTATGTTTATATACATCATATGAATATATAAATTTTGAAGATATTTCAGATCAATATATAATAACTGGAGAGGCTAAAGCTAAAAATATAGATGGTTTTGTAAAGTGTACGGTTATGAATCCAAAATCTGAAGTATTAAAAAATAAATACATAAAAATAGATTATTATACTAAAAGAGAAACTTTATTAGGAACAGACTATATAGAAACTGGGGAAATTGGCACAAATGATAAAAAAGAGTTTGAAATTAGTTTTGAATATGACCATGTAGATAATGTTAAGATAAATATTGTAGACAATAAAGACGAAGCAAAATAATAATGAAATTCATGTTGTATAGAGGAAAAATAATTTAAAATTTGTAAATAATAAACAAGCTGTTATAAAATGGCTTGTTTTTACATATCATAAATATAGTAAAAATATTATTTATTAATGAGTAAAAGAGACTAAAAAGTATCAATTAATAACAAAATATAAAAAAATATAATATATAGATTGAAATTTTAATTTGAATGTAATATAATTGCAATATAATTGTAACAAAATAGAAAAACATAGTATATACTGAAAGGAAGATGCAAATGTTTGGGTTAGGACAAGATATAGGAATTGATTTAGGCACAGCAACAGTTATAGCTTATGTTAAAGGAAAAGGAATTGTATTAAGAGAGCCATCTGTAGTGGCAGTAGACAATGAAACTAATAATGTATTAGCAGTTGGAAAAGAGGCAAGAAGAATGCTTGGAAGGACTCCAGGAAATATAGTGGCAACAAGGCCTTTAAGGGAAGGTGTAATTTCAAATTATACTGTAACAGAAAAAATGTTAAAATATTTTATAAATAAAATATGTGGAAGATTCATTTTTTCGCCTAGAATAATGATTTGTATACCATCACAAGTTACGGAAGTAGAAAAAAAAGCAGTTATAGATGCTGCTTCACAAGCAGGTGCACGAAAGGTATATTTAATAGAAGAACCAATTGCTGCTGCAATAGGTGCTGGTTTAGATATATCAAAGCCATGTGGAAATATGGTTGTAGATATTGGAGGAGGAACAACAGATATAGCTGTTATTTCATTAGGAGGTTCAGTAGCAAGTACCTCTCTTAAAGTTGCAGGAGACAAATTTGATGAAGCAATAGTTAAATATATAAAACGAAAATATAATGTAATTATAGGTGAAAGAACAGCAGAAGAATTAAAAATAAACATAGGTTGTGTATTTCCAAAAATACAAGATGCTGAAATGGAGATAAGAGGAAGAGATTTAACAACAGGACTTCCAAAAACAATAAAAATACATTCGAGTGAAATGTTAGAAGCATTAATAGAACCAGCTTTAATGATAGTAGATGCTGTGCATTCAGTATTAGAAAAAACACCACCAGAACTTGCAGCTGACATAAGTGATAGAGGTATATATATGACAGGTGGAGGTTGCTTAGTAGATGGTTTAGATAAGTTGTTACAAGAAAAAACGGGAATAAATGTTATGATTGCACAAGACGCAGAATCTTGTGTTGCATTAGGTACAGGAAAAGCACTTGACAATTTAGACAGTTTAGATGCTAAGTCTAGAAAATAAGAGATTGGCTAAATTGTATAAAAAAATAAATTTTAAATGGCAAAATAGAAAATGGACTAAATTATAAAAAAGATATTATATAATAAAGGTGGGAACTAATGAATAAAACAAAAAGAAAAATATTTGAAACATCTATGAAACTATTTGCAGAAAAAGGCTATGATGCAACAAGTGTAGAAGAAATTACTGCAACAGTTGGCGTAGCCAAAGGAACTTTATATTATCATTTTTCAAGCAAAGAGGAAATATTTAAATTTTTAGTAGAAGAAGGTGTAAAACTTTTAAAAAATAGTATTGCAATAAAAACAGATAAGTTAACCAATTCTATAGATAAAATAAGAGCAATAGTTTTAATAGAATTAAAGGTACTATCAAAATATGAAAGTTTTATGACTATAATATTAAGTCAAATATGGGGAACAGATCCAAGAAGTATAATGTGCAGAAATTACGTATTTGAATATATACAAATGATAGAGGAAATAGTAAAAGAGGGGATACAAAAGGGTGAAATAGTAGATGTCGATCCTAATGTAATTGCTTCTGGAATTTTTGGTTTTGCATGTGCAAGTCTTATATATAAATTAAGAAGAGAAAAAAATACAATAGAAATACAAAAATTATATATAGAAATAGATAAATCCTTCATAAGGAAGTTAGAAAGGGGACAATAATGAGAATATTAAAAGATTTTAAAGTACCAAATTTTAAATTTCCTAAAATAAAAATGAAAAATATAGAAAATATTGACGAAGTTAAGGTAGACTATGATGAATTAAAAAAGAAACAGGAAAATAGTCATAAAGATAAGAATAAAAATTATGTTAAAACCAATTATGAAACAATAAAAGAAATATTCACAATGGCTAAAGAAAAATATGCAGATGATGTGTTTATGTTAGAAAAATTTAATCCAAAAGAAAATTTTAAAAGTATTACATATAAAGAATTTGCAGATGATGTAATAGCATTTGGTACAGCACTAACAAAAAAATATAATCTTAAAGATGAAAGAGTTGTAATAATAGGTGAAAATACATATGATTGGTATGTTTCATATATGGCAATGTTATGTGGAGCAGGTTTAGCAGTTCCAGTAGACAAAGAGTTACCAAGTAATGAGATAGAAAATGTTATAAATAGGTCAAGAGCAACTGCTGTAATATATTCAGAAAAGAAAAAAGATGTTATAAAGAAAATACAAGATAAATTGCCAAGTGTAAAATTTTTTATACAAATGTACTCAAAAGAGGATTTAAATGGAAGAGAAGTTGGATTTAATACATTAATAGAACAGGGAAGAAAATTAGTAGACAGCGGAGATACTTCATTTATGGATATAAAAATAGATCCAGATGAATTTAAAGTTCTTATATTTACTTCTGGAACGACTTCAAATTCAAAAGGTGTTATGATATGTAACAGAAATTTAGCTGAAAATGTAAATGCAGTTAGTACTTACGTAAAATTAACAGAGGAAGATAGATTTTTCTCTGTATTACCATTACATCATACATATGAGTCATCAATAGGGTTCTTGTTACCAATGGCTAATGGGTGTTCAATTGCTGTTTGCCAAGGTTTAAAGTATATAGTTCCAGATTTGCAAGAAACTAAACCAACATGCATGTTAGCAGTTCCATTATTAATAGAAAATTTATATAAAAAAATAAATAAAACTATTGAAAAAAGTGGAAAATCAGGTTTAGTAAACTCAATGATACATATAACGAATGCACTAAAAAGTGTAGGGGTAGATATAAAAAAGAAGGTATTTGCAGAAATATATGCAAATTTAGGAGGGAAAATAAGAATAATAGTTTCAGCTGCAGCTCCAATAGATGCAAAAGTTGGAAAATGGGTACAAGATATTGGAATACAGTTTTTACAAGGTTATGGATTAACAGAAACTGCACCTATTGCAGCATTAACACCAGAATTTAATCCGAAAGTAGGTTCAGCAGGAAAAGCAGTAAATTGTGCAGAATTAAAGATTGATAATCCAAATGAAAAAGGAGAGGGAGAAGTCTTAATTAAAAGTGCAACATTAATGCTTGGATATTATGAAGATGAAGATGCAACAAATGAAGTAATAGAAATAGATGAAAATGGAGATAGATGGTTTCATTCTGGAGATGTTGGGTACTTAGACGATGAAGGTTTCTTATATATAACAGGAAGAATCAAAAATGTTATAGTAACTCAAAATGGAAAAAATATTTATCCAGAAGAAATAGAACTATTACTTGGAAAAGTTCCAGAAATAAAAGAATGTATGGTTTATGGAAAACCACAAGAAGGAGAAAAAGAACTTATAATATCTGTAAAGGTAATTCCAAATTATGAAGAAATAGAAAACTTACACGGAAAGAATTTAAGCGAAGAAGATATTTATAATATTATATGGGAACAAATAAAACAAATTAATAGGAAACTAACATCATATAAAGCTATAAAAAACTTAGAAATAAAGAAGGAAGAATTTGCAAAAACTACAACTATGAAAATAAAGAGATATGTAGAAATAAATAAAGAAAAATAGGATGAAAATAGCATATTTCTCTATAATCAAAAAGTAATAAGATAAATATTAAACAATCGGTAAAATAATAAATAGAAAAATATGTAAACTAGAAATATTACAATTGTTTAACATTTACGGAAATTTGCATTTTGGGTATTGACAATTATAAATAGTTTGTATTAAAATGAAATAGAAGTCAAATAAAAAAGTATTATAAATCATATTGTAGTTTTTTGTAGAAAATTATAATAAGATAATACATATGAAAAAAGGAGGAGAGTTTACAATGTCTAAATCTGGCATAGTAAATGTGAGAATGGTAATCACAGAAGAAAAAATATTATCAAATATAGATAAGGTTCAAAGAATGATTAATCCAAATAGTAAGAAACAAATCATTCAATTAGAAGATGACTCTTACTTTAAGGATTTAATAGAATCAATTAAAACATATTTAGTGGAATATCCTAAAAAGAAGAATTTCCCACCTAGTGTGTATAAAGCAGCATATAATTTAGTTGAGTATGCAACAAATCAATTTGAGGAGAATACAAAACAAATAGAAGAATTAATCAGACAAAGAGAAGCAAACATTACTTCAGCTAGATTATTAAAAGATGCCTTAGAAATAGTAGAAAATAAAGAAGATGGATGGAAGAATTCTATAAAGGAAATAGAAGACAGATTTCCTGAAGATATAATAGATACATTACAATTAATAGGTAAATCAAAAACTACTGATACTCAAAACTATCAAGATGGAGTAAAATTAATAAATGCAAGAATAGTTAATTTAGAGTCTAATTTGCATATAGAAATAGATATGGAAAGAATAGAAGATAAATCAAAGGCTTTAAGCTATATAGGAATAGAAGTAGCTGATGCATTAAAATTAATACCAGAGCCAGAAGAATTAGAAAATGTTACTGTAGAAACAGTATCTCCTACACAAACTACTACTGTTAATACAGCAACAGTTACAAATACAACTCCAAAAGAAGTGTATACAGAACAAACTACATTTGAAGTAAAACCATCATTATGGCAAAGATTTAAACAAACTAAGTTTGTAAGAGCTTTAACATATGCTTTTAGAATTAGAGTTGTTTTAGAACTTCCTTCTGCATTACCTGAAGGAAAGGAATCTCAAAATTAAAATGTAAACTTATAATTTTTATCGTGAACTTTACAAAAAGTTCACGATAAAAATAAAGTGTTACAATTGATATGAAACAAAAATATATAAAAAATTTAAAAATGTATTGACAAAATAGAAAAATATTTATATAATAATAATCGTTCTGAAGAAAATTATGCAGGTGTAGTTCAATGGTAGAATTCCAGCCTTCCAAGCTGGCTATGCGGGTTCGATTCCCGCTACCTGCTCCA
>CANQSP010000045.1 GCA_947626555.1 uncultured Clostridia bacterium
TTGAACTTCCTCCAGTTGAACTTCCTCCAGTTGAACTTCCTCCAGTTGAACTTGAACCAGAATTATTTTCTGGTCCATAGGATTGAATTTCTTCTTTCCACTTTTTTTCAACAGCATCACAACAATTTATAATAATTACTACCATATCTCTTGTTTCTTGATCATAATTTTCACTATTGAATTCCTCTTTATATGGAGAATCATCCATAATTCTTTTTGCATTCGCTTTAATCTCCCCTATAGCTTGTATACGTTCAAAATAATAATCATATACAAAATCATTTAACTCATCTCCAGAAAAATATTCTGCATCTGGTATCCATATAACATTTTCTAATTCTGGTATAGTTTTTGAACGGCAATCTTCATATAAAACCTCTTTTACATATCTTCCTCTAGGTGAATTAAAAAGATCATATCCCCAATCTGGCGGAGTATCTACTTCTCCACTTAAAACCTCTGCATTACCATGGAAGAATTCTAACAACGGACCACAAATATTTATTAAATATGAAAGTTGACCACATGCATTTACATCTGCCAATACCTTATAATTGCTAAATTGTAGTGTTATTATACTAAATATTATAAAAACTATTAATATTTTTACAGATAATTTTACCCTCATTATATTTCCTCCATATTTTACTTTTTTATATTAATTAAATATACATTTCTTCAAATTATTTCTATAATTATATTATATCATATTTTTTTCTCTCTAACAACAAAACAGTACCATAATTTCACATTCTATGTATAGACTTCACATATTAATTTTCAAACAATAAAATAAACCTCCTAAATTTATTATTTCTAATAAATATATTGAGGTTTATTATTCAGTATTTTTCTATTTTACTATGCTGTTTTCAATTCTAGCCTTAATTTATCTGCAATCATTGCTATAAATTCTGAATTTGTAGGTTTTCCTTTAGCAGCTGAAACTGTATATCCGAAGATATTTTCTACAGTATCTGTTTGACCTCTTCCCCATGCTACTTCTATTGCATGACGAATTGCTCTTTCTACTCTTGAAGGAGTGGTTCTGTATTTATCAGCTATTTCTGGGTATAATTGCTTAGTTATTTGGTTTATTATATCTATATCATTTACTACCATCATTATTGCTTCTCTTAAATATTGGTAACCTTTTATGTGAGCAGGAACTCCAACTTCATGTATTACATTAGTTACCAATGCTTCTAAATTTTCCTCATCTTTCTTGGCATCAGGAGCAAGTTCAATATATTGCGGTTTAATCTCTCTACTTGCGAATCCACCTTTAAAACTTCCAGGTTGATAAAACTTAAATTCTTTTATCCTTTTTACAAGTACAGAAATATCAAATGGCTTTACTATATAATATTCGGCACCTAAATTTACTGCCTTTTGAGTTATTTTGTCTTGACCTACAGCTGATAACATTATGCATAATGGTAATTTTTCTAATTCTGAATATTGTAACTTTTCTAAAACGCCTAATCCATCTAAATGTGGCATTATTACGTCTAGCAATACTACATCTGGTCTATATTGTAATATAGACTCATATGCTTCATTACCATCTTTTGCAATATGCACAACCTCCATTTCCTCTTCTTTTTCCAAATAACTATTTAGTGTCGTCGTAAAGTCATTATTGTCATCCGCAATCAAAACCTTAATCTTGTCTTTCACACTTATTTCCTCCCATTTTTCAATTTTTGTAAATATTTTACAGTTTGAATTATATTATCTTTTGCTCTTTTTTGCAATAGTTTTCTGGAAATTTTTTCAAGTTTTGACATTTTTGCTTAATATTTCAAGGTTTTCTTATGTTTTTCTTTTTTATTAACTTATAATTATACACTTTAAATTTTAAATTTTGCATATTTAATATTAAATTATCTTTTTCCTGCTCAATTACCTCTATTATACATTTTACTTGCTCCCCATACTCTACATTTATTACTTTAATATTACTTTTATTACAATAATATTTAAAATTTTCAATATCTTCATATGAAATTGTTATTTCTAATTCCATTCCTAATTCTTCCGTTACTAGTTCAACCTTTTCCAAAGCTAATAATGTAGACTCTGAATACGCTTTTACTAATCCTCCTGTTCCCAGTAGAATACCTCCAAAATACCTTGTAACAACTATTAAAACATTGGTAATTTCATTTTTATTTATAATATTTAAAATCGGACCTCCAGCTGTTCCACTTGGTTCTCCATCATCAGATGACCTATTTATTATTCCATTTTCTGTCATTATACTAAATGCAAAGCAGTTATGCCTTGCATCATAATATTTTCTTTTCATTTCTTTAATCTTCTGCTCTGCTTCTTCTACTGTTTGCACATAAAATATATTTGCAATAAATTTTGATTTTTTCTCAACTAACTCTGCACAAACATTTTCCTTTATCGTTCTTAGCATTTATTGTTCCCTTCTATTTTTATATTCTAATTTTATATACTGTCATTTACATGTTAGCATTTACTTACTTTTTTCATTCTGCAATTTTCTTATATTCTTTTCTTTACCATTTACTTATATTTTTACTCTGCCATTTTCTTATATTTTTCATTCTGTTATTCACTTTTCAGTGTAATTTTTTTGTTTTATATGCATATATATTTTAACTAATTCCTGCTGTATATCCAGTTGAATAAGCTATTTGTAAATTAAAGCCACCTGTATATGCATCTACATCTATAATTTCCCCAGCGAAATATAATCCTTGTATTTTCTTTGATTCCATTGTTTTAGGATTAATCTCTTTTATACTTACTCCACCTGCTGTAATAATTGCTTCTTCAATACCTCTAAAATCTTTAATAATTATTTTTAAGCATTTTAAAATTTTAACTAACCTTTTCCTTTCCTCTTTTGTAATTTCATTTACCTTTTTATCTTTGTCAATACCTGTTAAATCTATTATCGGAGAAATAAGTTTTTGTGGCAATAATTCATCTAAACTATTTTTTAATTCTCTATTTTTAAATTTTTCAAAATCTCTTAAAATTCTATTATCTAATTTTTCTTCTGATAAAGCTGGTTTTAAATCTATTTGTAATACTATGTTTCCATCTTTTAAAAGATCCTCTATATTTTTATATCTTAGCAAATGTGCTGAAGCACTAAGTATTGTAGGACCAGATACTCCAAAATGTGTAAACAACATCTCTCCAAAATCTTCATATATTACTTTGTTTATTTTCATATCCTTTATGCATATTGCAACATTTCTAAGGCTTAGCCCCTGCAATTCCTTGCATAATTGCAAAGAATTTTTTTCTGCACTACCTTCAATACTTAAATTACTGTTTGCACACAATGGTACCAAAGAAGGTTTTATTTGAGTAATTGTATGTCCTAATTTTTTAGCAATTTCGTAACCTGCACCAGTTGATCCAGTTGATGGATAACTTTTTCCACCAGTTGCTAAAATTACTTTGTCTGCTTCTATATAATCTTCATTTTTTAATTTTACACCTATAACTTTATTACTTTCATTTACTAATATCTCTTCTACTTCTGAATTTGTACTTATATTTACTTTTAGTTCTTTAAGTTTACGCAAAAAAGCATTTAATACATCTATAGACTTATCACTACATGGAAATACTCTATTTCCTCTCTCTTCTTTAACTTGTACGTTTTGCTCTCTTAGGAAATTAACTATATCTTCATTAGTATAATTCTGGAAACTACTATATAGGAACCTTCCATTTCCAGGAATATTCTTTATAAAATCTTCTATTGGCAAACTACTAGTGATATTACATCTTCCCTTTCCAGTTATTAATAGTTTTCTTCCACAAGAATCCATTTTTTCTAGAATTTCTACTTCATTCCCCATTTTTCTTGAAGCAATAGCTGCCATCATTCCTGCAGGTCCGCCTCCTATTACCACTACTTTCAATACATTTTCATCCTTTCATAATCAAGTTAATTTTTTAAAACAATTACTAGTTATTCTTGCATAATTTGAATTGCTTTTAATACTCCTAGTTTTCCATATTCATAAGTTAGTCCTCCTTGCATAAAGGCCACATATGGTGGTCTTATTGGACCATCACAAGAAAGTTCTATTGAAGATCCTTGTGTAAATGCACCAGCTGCCATTATAACCTTATCAGAATATCCTGGCATATCCCATGGTTCTGGTATTGAATTTGAATCTACTGGTGAACCCATTTGTATTCCTTGGCAAAATTTAATTAATTTTTCTTCATCTCCAAATATTATAGTTTGAACAATATCTGCTCTTTCTTCATTATATAGTGGTTCCGTTTTATATCCTAATTTTTCTAACATTCTACTCGCAAATACTGCTGTTTTTAAACTAGATTTAACAACACTTGGTGCAAAAAATAAACCTTGCAATAAAGACTTATTAATTCCCAAAGTTGGTCCAACTTCTTTTCCCTCGCCAGGAGCTGTTAACCTTTCTCCTGCAAGCTCCACTAAATCTTTTCTACCTGCTATGTATGCACCATTTGGTGCTATTCCTCCACCTAAGTTTTTTATTAATGAGCCAACTATTATATCTGCTCCTACTTCTAATGGCTCTATCTTTCCAACAAATTCACAATAGCAATTATCTATCATTATTAAAACTTCTTTATCTATATTCCTTATAAATTTTATAACTTTTTCTAACTTATCTATCGTAATACTTTTTCTTGTACTATAGCCTTTTGAACGTTGTATTTCAATTAATTTTATTTTCTTACTTCTTAAAGTTGCTTCTATATTTTCATAATCAAAATCATCATTTACTAAATCTATTTTTTCAAAATTTACTCCAAAAGATTTTAGTGAACTTGCATTCTCCTTTATTCCTATTACTTCATCTAAAGTATCATATGGTTTCCCTGTTATGCTAAGCATAGTATCATTTGGTCTAAGAAATGCAAATAAAGCTACTGTTAAAGCATGCGTTCCAGATATAAATTGACTCCTTACTAAACTATCTTCTGCACCTAATACCTGTGCAAAAACTTTCTCAATTGCATCTCTTCCTATATCTCCATAACCATAACCTGTTGTACTTCCAAAATGCATATCTGAAATATTATTATCATGAAATGCCTTTAATACTTTTATACTATTAAATGCACATACCTCATCTATTTTAGTATATACTTCTTTTACTTCTTCTTCTACTTCTTTTGCTAATTCTATTAATTCATCTTTTATTCCAAAATTTTTATACATATTATTTCCTCCTAGCTAAACTAATAGGGACGGGGTTAAATAGTTTAGCACTAATTTAATTTTTATTAAACTAATAGGGACGGAGTTAAATAGTTTAACCTCAAAGTTGTTTGTATTATTTGCAAAACATTAATATTATATATTTTTACGTTGCCCCATTTAAGAAAATGTAACTCACTTATGCTCGTAACATTTTCTAAAACGGTCCCCACGAACCACTACAAAATATATAATATTAATGTTTTGCAATATAATAATTATATGGTTAAACTATTTAACTCCGTCCCTATTAGTTTAACTTAGATTTTATAAATTATTGACGTGCTAAACTATTTAACCCCGTCCCTATTAGTTTAAATTTCATCTGAATAATATTCAAATCCATATCCAAAATTTAATTTGCAATATTTACTAACAAAATCTGGCTCTAACCAGTCTATTTTTTCATATTTAGGTTCTACTAGTACCTTTCCATTTTTATCTACGACACCCCACTTATTGTCCAATTTAATTCCAGCGAAACCATACTCATTTACTTCTGTTACCATATCATATTTTTGCTCTAAAACAACATTATCATCTTTATCTACAAATCCCCATTTTCCATCTTTTGAGGATGCATAAATATTGTTTTCTTTATATATTTCCTTATTAGATATATCATTACCTTCATTATCTAAATATTTTCTATCTGTTTCTGACAAAATTTTTATATAGCTTTCTTCTTGATATATTGTTGCTTCTGATACTGTATAAACTTTTTGTAAATTTACATCATAGAAATCTATTATATTAGTTTTTACATTAATAGCTTGTAATATATTTGTACCTGTTATCCTTTGTATTACAGAATAGCTAAATGGTATTTTTTCATTTCCATTATCATCTATAACTCCAACAACTCCATCATTAGTTACTATAAAAAAGTCCTTAAATGCATATTCAATGTATTGATAATTATTAGGTATTACTATTTCTTCATTTTTATTTAAAACTCCATATTTTTGATCCTTTATTGCTATTTTATATTCTTCATTTTCTGTTTCTATAATAGTTGAATATTCCATATCATCAATTGCTTGTCCATTTATATCAAAAAGGAATACATCTTCACCTTTTCTAGCATTTATATTCTTACTTACAAACCATACTTCATCATATTCTATTGGAACTATAATATTTCCATTTATATCTACCACCCCATATTTTGAAGATTTATTTACTGAGAATACCTTATTTACTCTATTATAATTTATATCTTCATATTGAAATTCCTGTATAATGTCTTGATTTTTAATTAAACCTTTTTTTGCATCTTTTTGCGCTATTATATATACATTATTATCATCTGTTATTTCTGTAACTCTTTGTATAGTATTATAAATTGGCTCTAGTAATTTTTTTCCTTGTGAATTAATATAACCATATCTGTAACCTTCATCAGTTCTATTGCAAATTACAAACCCTACTGCTTTATATCCTGTTTCATCATTATAATATCCATCAGCTGATATTGAATAATATTCAGGTTCTATTATCTGTTTACCTTTAATATTAATTAAACCAACTTTTTCGTCCTGTGTTACAAGTAAACAACCTTCCTTATATAATAAACTTGCAATATCATCATATATAGCACTTGTTATTACATTACCATTAAAATCTATAATACCATATTTTCCGTCTTGTTTATATTTCAAAACACTCTTTTCAAAAGGAATTTCACTTGTTAATTCCTTAAACATTAATGGCAATACTTCTTCGTATTCTGTAAATAATTGCTCATTCTTTTCATTTAATACTTTTGTTTTTGTTTCATCATCTGTTTCTACATAACATATAAAAACAGCCTTTGATGGATTAGGTATATTTATTTGGCTATATTGTGCTTCAACCAAAATGTTTCCACTTGTATCTATTACTCCGTATTTTCCATCTTCGTATAATTTTAAATACTTATATTCTGATATTTCCTCCAGTTCATAACTAATATCTGCTTGCATATTATTATATACTATAAATATTGCTGAACCAACAATTAGTATTATAATAGCTATTATAATACATAAGATAAATGCTTTTTTTCCTCTTTTAGTTGTTTCTTTAACTGTACTTTTACTATCCTTTTCTATTTTTTTTTCATCCCCCATATTCTCTTTACTCATAATAAATTCTTTCCTTTCTAACTTAGTTTTAAGGAATAAATAGTAGTAAAAGACTTTTTCTTTCTACATAGCATATAGTTTATTTTTAATTTTTACATGCTTTTACCCATATTATTCTTTTATCTGTATATTCTTCTATTTTATATACTACTTTTTCTGTTTCTATAATAGGTTTTTCATTATCCTCTGGAACCCTTCCAAGTAGTTCTAATAAATAACCAGATAATGTATCATAATCTCCTTCTGGGATATCTATCTCTAATATTTTTTTCAATTCATAAATAGATACGCTTCCGTTAATCATATAAGTATTTTCATCTATCTTTTCATAGTCTGCTTCTACCTCATCATATTCATCAAATATGTTTCCTACTATTTCTTCTAATAAATCTTCCATGGTTACTACTCCTGCAGTTCCTCCATATTCATCTATAACAATGGCCATTTGTTGTTTATTGGTTTGTAAATCCTTAAATAATTCATTAATCGGTTTAGACTCCGATACAAAATATGCTTCTTTAATTATATCTTTTAATTCAACTTTTTTATTTTTAGATACATATTTAAGTAAATCTTTTAAAAATAAAATTCCTTTTATATCATCTATTGTATCTTCATATACTGGAATTCTGCTATATTTATACTCATCTAATTCCTGTATCATATCACATATATTTGTATTAATCTCTAGAGCATATACATCAGTTCTATGTGTCATTACTTCAGATGCTGTAATATCATTAAACTCAAATATATTATTAATCATCTCTTTTTCTTCTTGCTCTATTGTTCCCTTTTCTTCTCCCTCATCTATCATCAACTTTATTTCTTCTTCTGTAACTGTTTCTTCATCAGTTTCTGATATACCAAATAATTTAGCTATTAAATTAGTAGTAACAGTAAGAATTTTAACAAAAGGTGCAGTTATTAATGAGATTGCTCTAATTATTCCAATAGTCGAGTAAGCAATTTTTTCGTAATACTTCATAGCTAACCTTTTTGGTACTAATTCTCCAAAAACAAGAGTAAAAAAAGATAATAATATTGTTATTAAAACTATTGATACTCCTTTAAATATTTCTATACTTATATATGGAAAAATATTATTTAATGCAGGTGCTAATATATCGGCAAAAGCTTCTGAAGCAAATGCACTAGATAAAAAGCCTGCTAATGTTATTCCTATTTGTATAGTCGCTAAAAATTTGCTAGGATTTTTAAGCATTTTTTCTATTTGTTTAGCTCTTTTATTTCCTTCCTTAGCTTGCTTTTCTACTTTTGCATCATTTAAAGAAATAAAAGCAATTTCAGTAGCTGCAAAGTATGCATTTAATGCTATAAGTATTACTAAAACTACTAATTGCGACACCATATTTATTATTCACTTTCCTCTCTTATTTTACTTTTGTTTTTATATTTATTTACTACATATATAATTGCTTTTTATATACATTTACTATATATTATAATTGCTTTTGTTTTTATATTTATTCATCACTTATATTATAATTTTTATTATATCTTTAATATATATTATATGTCAATTATTAATCATTTTTTTTCGTACATTCTCTTTTATTCTTTATTATTTTTATATCTATCTTTTATTATATAGTATATATATTATGCGTTTATGTTCCTATTTTTTATTTAGTATGTTAACTTGTTACACTTCTTTTGCTTGCACACATTGTCTATATGTTGGCTTATTTTCAACACATGTAATAAGAGTTATCCTATTATCATTTGTATTTTCTATATAGCTCCAATCTGTTTCTTCTATTACATTATTAACTACTACTTGGTATAATTTTGTACCTTGACTTGTTGTGTATTTAATATAATCTCCTATTTTTAATTTTTTTATTTCTTGAAAAAAATTATATTTATATCCCCTATTATGGGCTGCTAAACATACATTTCCATCCCAAGTTTTGCTTTCTTCAAAATGACCAACTGCCTTTCTCATAACTTCATTAGTTGTTCCTTCTAATATAGGTGCATCCAAATTTATAGCTGGTATTTCTATTCTCCATTCGCTATTAGCTATATATTGATTTCCCACTAGGTTTTCTATTTCATTATTATTTAAACTACTTGTTGATGCTTTAAATGCTACACTTAAATCAGTTTTTTCTTCGTTTTTTTGACATTGTGAAAGAAATAAATTTACTAATAAAAATATTATTATAGCCAACAAAAAAGAGATAATAGTTATATTTCTTTTGTTAAAATTCATAGTTATATTATCACCGCCTTTTATATTTTATTGTTTTAGAATAATTTTCTAAGAAAACAATTCTGTTGAAAAAAATTTTTAGACAAAAAAATTTTTAGATTTTAATTGCAATTCAAAACCCAAAATTATGTTACCATAATTTTGGGTTTTTGTAAAGCATTTTTCATCGACCAATTTCTACATTTTTCGCTATAACATTTATTTTCTATAAAATTTTCCTTGCCATAAATCTCTACCTTTAAATCTTTTTTCGAATCCATGTAAAATCCACATTTTATGCTTATTCCAATTTGGAGCAACTAATATATCTTTAGGAGCATCACCTGTAATTCTATGTATTACAAGTTCTGGTTTTAAATGAGTTAATATATCTATTAATGTTTCAATATAATCGTCTAAATCTAAAGCTTTATACTTACCTTCTCTATACATTTGTGCTAGTATAGTATTTTCTACAACATAAGTACAATGAATTTTTACTCCCTGCAATTTATGGGCGTTTATGAAATCAACTGTATTAATTATATCTTCTTTTGTTTCATTTGGTAAACCTACCATCATATGTGCCACAACATCAATATTATATTTATTTAATATTTCTACAGCCTCAGTAAACTGTTTACTTGTATAACATCTATTTATTAGCTTACCTATTTCATCATTAGCTGTTTGAAGTCCTAATTCTACACATACATAATACTTATCTGCATAGGATTTTAAAAGTTTTGCTATATCTTCATTTATGCAATCTGGTCTCGTCCCTATTTCCAGCCCAACTATTCTACTATCTATTAAAGCAGAATTGTACTTTTGCCTTAAATTCTCTATAGTATCATAAGTATTTGTAAAATTTTGAAAATATACAATAAATTTATTTGCCCTTTCGGCTCTATAACTTTTAAAATACTCTTTTACTTGATTTTCTATACTTTTACAATCATTTATCAGTTCAGTCTTTTCCTTTATGAAGTCTTTCTTATTTATTAATTCTCCAGACCCTTTTTCGCTACAATAAATACAGCCACCATATCCTAATTTTCCATCCCTATTAGGACAAGTAAAGCCCCCATCTATACATATTTTTAGAGTTCTTTCTCCAAATTTATTTTTCAAATATTCATTTAAATGGTTATATCTATCTACATCATTCATAATACCTATATTATATAAATACTTATTTAAAAAAGCAAATAGAAATCTATATTTGACCAATAAAAAGTTGAGATAAAAATACCTTTTATGTATTTCACCCCCAACTATTGACATTGAGCCGAAATATTTATGCTAATGCTTTAGCTGAAGCAATTAATTTTGAATAAAAAAATTATCATATTTAACTACTTCCGAAATCGGTTTTAAGGAAAGTGTAAATACGATAATCCTTTTGGTTGGGCTGGCTAGATTCGAACTAGCGCATGCCAGAGTCAAAGTCTTATCTTTCATCTAACTTTTAACATTTTTTGTTA
>CANQSP010000046.1 GCA_947626555.1 uncultured Clostridia bacterium
AAAATTTACCCTGAAATTATAGAAACTATTACTAAAAAGCATTAAACTAATAGGGACGGGGTTAAATAGTTTAGCACAATTAGTAACTTATAATATAACAGTTAAACTATTAGGGACGGAGTTAAATAGTTTAACAACTTATTGTTATATAGCAAAACATTAATATTATATATTTTGAAGTGATTCGTGGGGACCGTTTTAGAAAATGTTACGAACATGTGTGAGTTACATTTTCTTAAATGGGGCAACGCAAAAATATATAATATTCATGTTTTGCAAGTGGTATAACTAAAATTTAGTTAAACTATTTAACTCCGTCCCTAATAGTTTAACTTGAAAGTAGACTAGTGCTAAACTATTTAACCCCGTCCCTATTAGTTTAATTCTCATTTATACTTGACTCAATTATTTTTATAACTTCGTCTAATTTTACTTCTTGAACTTCATCACTATTTCTCATTTTCAATTCAACAATTCCATCATTTACTTTCTTTCCTACTGTAATTCTAATTGGAATTCCTATCAAATCCATATCATTAAATTTAACACCTGGTCTTTCGTCTCTGTCATCTAAAATAGTATCAATTCCAAGTTCAGTTAATTTTTTATATAGATTTTCTGATACTTCTATTTGCTTTTCGTCTTTATTACTTATTAATACAATGCAAACTTTATATGGTGCTATATTCATTGGCCATATAATTCCTTTTTCATCATGATTTTGTTCTACAATTGCAGCTACCAATCTCTCAATACCTATTCCATAGCAACCCATTACAACTGGTTTTAGTTCATTATTTTTATCTAAATAATTAAGCCCTAGACTTTCGCTATATTTTGTTCCTAATTTAAATGTATTTCCTACTTCTATTCCTTTTTTAAATTCTAAATGACCATGCTTACAATTTGGGCATAACTCCCCTTCTTGTATATTTCTAATATCTGCTACATAATCTGCCTTAAAATCTGTAATATTTACATTTTTATAGTGATAGTCTGTTTCATTTGCTCCTACCACAAAGTTTTTCATGTGCTTAACACCATTATCCATAACTACTGGAATATTTAAACCTATTGGACCTGCAAAACCTACATTTGCATTTGTAATTCTTATTACATCATCTGCTTCTGCAAGTACTACCTCATTAGCCTTTAAAAGTTTTTGAAGCTTTACTTCATTTATTTCTTTATTTCCTTGAACTAGACAAGCATAAAATTTACTATCTGCCTTATATATTAATGTTTTAACAAATTTTTCTGGCTTTTCTCCCAAAAATTCACTTACTTCTTCTATTGTACCTACATTTGGTGTATGTATTTTTTCAATTTGTTTTGTTTCTTCTAATATATCATTTTCTTCATCCACACATGAACTTACCTCTATATTAGATGCATAATCACAACTATCACATAATACTAAAATATCTTCTCCAACATCAGTTACAGCTTGGAATTCCTCTGAAAGTAATCCTCCCATTACCCCTGTGTCTGCTCTAACTACTACATAATTTAGTCCTAGTTCTCTACAAATTTTGTTATATGCATCGAATTGTTTTTTATAAGATATATCTGAACTTTCTTGATCAACATCAAAACTGTAAGCATCTTTCATTGTAAATTCTCTTGTTCTTATTAGACCTAATCTTGGTCTTACTTCATCTCTATATTTGTTTCCTATTTGATATAATGTATATGGTAAATCTTTATATGATTTTGATTTCATCATTGCAGCTAACACAAAGAATTCTTCATGTGTTGGTCCTAATGCGTATTCCCTATTGTACCTATCGTTTAACTTAAATATTGATGCTCCAAATAATTCATACCTTCCTGACTTTTTGAATACATCAACTGGAAGTAACATTGGCATTGTTACTTCTTGAGCTCCTGCCTCATTCATATTTTTTCTTACTATGTTTTTTACATTCTCAACTACTTTATTTCCAAGTGGTAATTTCATATAAATTCCATTTCCTACTTTTTTAAACATACCACTTTTCACTAATAAATTTCCACTTTCAGAGTCCTCATCTTTCATATCTTCTCTTAAAGTATAAAAAAAACTCTCACTTAATTTCATTTCATATATTCCTTTCTTTTTATTAGTTGGACACAAATAACCATGAAAAATGTTATTTTTCAAATTAATTGCTCCTTACCTTATAGGTTCTGTTCAATATTATTTTTAACATTCTCTTCCCTTGCGGGTTCTGGAGCCTCTATACTTTCAATTTCACTCATATTTTTTGTTTCTAAAGCATCTGTTGTATCTAATTGTTCATTTTGCATAATTTCTTTGTTATTATTTTCAATTATATCATCTATAACTATTTGTTGATTTTCATCTAATTTATATTTTGGAAGTTCTGGCAATTCATCTAAACTTGAATAACCAAACATTTTCAAAAATTCATTGGTTACACTATACATTGTTGGTCTTCCAGGAGCATCCATTTTTCCTGCTTCTTGTATTAAATTGTATTCCAATAATTTGTATATAGTTCCATCTGAACCAACACCACGAATTGACTCAATTTGAGCCCTTGTAATTTTAGGGTTGTATGCAATTATTGATAAAGTTTCTAAAGCAGCATTTGATAAATTTGGCTTGCTTCTCTTATCTAATATTGGATATATGTACTCATAATACTCTTTTTTGCTTACTAATTGAAAATTATCATTTACTCGTATTATTTGTATTCCTCTATTTTGATTGTCTATGTTCATACTTTCTATTGTAGCAAAAACTTCTTCAGAACCTAATTCTAAAGCTGACATTAACTCTTTTATATTTACTTCTCTACCAGCACTAAATAGTATTGCTTCTATTATTGCTTTTTTTTCTTGTAAATCCATATTATCTACCTCTATATTACTTCTCTTCTTTATAATATACGTTATCTATTCTGTTGCATTATACCATAAACTAAGAATTAATACAATATTTATTTAAACCCTTGAAGTTTTTTTTGTTATATGATAATATAAATTTATATTAATCATAAGGACGGTGTTGAAATGAAAAATGCTGATTCAAAAAAAATAGAAATTGTTTCAGGTAATGGTAAAGATTTAAACATTTCTCCTGTTACTGACTATATAAATATAGAAAGACCTAAAGAAAAAAAAGAAAAGAAAAGTATTATTATTCCTGAAGGAAATGAAGATACTGAAAATAATGAAAATGATGAAGATAATTAAAAGAGCCCAAATTAATGAGCTCTTTTTTCTTATTACTTTACAAATTATTGCTTTGGAGAATATTTAAATACCAAGTATTTGAAATCTTTTTTGTCATCATAACTTATAAGTAGCAATGCTTGCATTCCAAGTCTCATATTGTAAAATTCTACTTTTTTGCCTTCTTGAATAAGAATTGCTTCATTATTTTTCCTCACACTAGCTACATCAAAAATACTTGCGATGGGCCTCTCTTCCAAAACTGTAATTTTCATTTTTTCTACGTTTTGTTCAAGCCACCGACGATTTTCATATTCTACATTTCTTTTATCTGAATCATCTAAAACCTTAATTACCCATGATGTATGATTCATATTAATACCTCCTAAAGTTAATAAAAATATTATACATCGCACTATGTAAAAAGTCAAATAAAAACTAGATTAAACAATGTTATTTAATCTAGTTTTAAGTTTTATTATAGCTCCCCTTTTTATAATTTATAACTTTTTATATTGCTTCTTTATTTTCCTCTTCCATATCTGACTCTAATTGTTTATTTGTTACATTTCCTTCTTCATCTATTATTTCTAAACTTGCTACTGAAACTTCATATGCTACCTTTACTTCTGATGTTCCATCTTCATATTTCTTTTCATATTGTCTTGATTGTACTCTACCAATTATTCTAACTTCTGTTCCAACTGGAACATTTTCACAAAATCTAGCATTTCTTCCCCATGCTATACATGGAATGTAATCTGATTTATTGTATGCTCTATTTACAGCTAATAATATGTCTGCTATTTCTCTTCCGAATGGAGTTTTTCTATAAATTGGCTTTTTACATATGTAACCATCTAATGTTACTTCATTTGATGCACATTCTTTACTAGGTACAAATTCTTCTTGACTGTCTGTAAATTCAATTTCTTTTGCAAATACTGTAAGTATTAATTTACTTTTTTCATTTTGATAACTATTGTATGATCTAAACTGACCTTCAATAATTACGTTTTTACCTATTTCTATATCTTCTTGAACTAATAACCTTTCAGATATAGTTATTGGTATAATATCTGCGTTTCCACTTAAACGTGGTACACTTAAGTCAAAGACATAAAATTTTTCTCCATAAATTTCGTGGCTAAATTTCTTGTCGCTTGTTACTTTTCCAATTAATTTTAATTGGTTGTTTTCTAAATAGTTAGTATTCAATTTAATTTCCTCCCCTTATTTGTTTATTTATTGTATTTTATTCATAGTGTATCTCTTTTAGAATTTTTTCTTACCATAAATATTATACTACGTTTTTTTGGGTTTGTCTACATAAAAAGTTAAATTTTACTAATTTTTTTCCATTTTTTTCTTAAATATTGACGTTTTAGCCATTTTTTTATAAATTATTTTTTCCATATACCAGCAAAATTGCTATTATTGCCATTATACTATTTGTATCTTTTAATGTTTCAGTATTAAATTTTTTTTCATCTGATTGCTTCAATTTTGTAATTTCATCTGTCCCAGCTCTTCCTACGCTTATTTCTTGTGGCTCTATTTCTTTTCCATTTATATCTTCTATACTTCTTTGTATACATATAAGCATTTCCTCATCTGTAACACTAGAAGCTGTTATAGTTGCCTTAGAATTAAATCCATATGTTACTATTTTTACTTCCAAATTATCTAAAATGTTCAAATTTTTTTCTATATCTGAATTGACAATTAAGTATTTTGTATCTTTCAAAATAGTTTTTAAAATATCTACTCTTTTAAATTCTCTAGCAAGCAATATTGTCTCAAATTTAATATTTTTAATATTTTCTATACTTTGCTCTTTAATATAAAGAACTGAACTATCACTTAAATGTAACTCTTTTTGAATCTTTTGACATATAAAATTTTCACATTTTTCATCACTTATAATACCTATGAATGACATCTTTGACACCTCTATTTACTTTTATTAATTATTGCTTATTATGCCCCTTTTTTCTTTTATTATTCATAGCATATTTATAAAAAAGCTCTTTGTGTTTAGCATTTAATTATTATTGTTACTTTTAATTAAATATTTAATTATCTTGCAATTTTTAAACTCCATTTACATTTAATCTTTAAGTATCTTGCAATCTTTGGGTTCCATTTGCATCAATTATATAATGTTCTTTATATATTAACTCCGAAACTGTCACTACCTCATAACTTTGTTTTTCCATATTTGTAAGTAACATATCTAAACTATCTGCCGTATGTTTAGTTCCATTGTGACTTAAAATTATACTTCCATCTGTAAGTTTTTCATTTAGTCTCTTCCACATTTCTTCACCAGTTAGTCCAGTATAATCAAGTGTATCCACATTCCATTGTATTGTGGTATGATTTTGAGAATTTGCTGCTTTCATTACAGTATCATTATATTCCCCATATGGACCTCTATATAAAGTAGTTTTCTTACCTGTAATTTTTTCAATTTTTTCTGATGCAGTTTGAATTTGTTCTATATTTTTCTCTAAAGTCAAATTATTTACATGTGGATGTGTATCTGAATGATTTCCGTATTTCATGCCCTGCATCTGAAATTTTCTTAACCGCTTCTGGATATTTATCTGCCCAATTTCCTACTATAAAAAATGTAATATGTGTGTTATGTTTTGCCAAAGTTTCTAATATAGAGTCTATGTCATCTGCATTCCATGCACAATTCATAGTAAATGCTACTTTCTTATCTTTTACAGCTACATTATATATTGGTAATTCTTTTGCAGAAGCAGAAGTAGCTACTGTACCATTATCTTCTATTATAAAAAATGCCATAACAAATAAAGCAATTACCGTGCACAATGAAACTACATATGAATAAATTTTTGATTTATTAAATACTATAAGCATATAAAAACCTCCAAATTATAAGCTAATTTATTTTATGCTTATATTCGGAAGTTTATGATTTATATTTTTTACTTAGAACACTTTTATTTTTTAGTTGTATCATTGTAGTTTACATATCCTTATTTTGAATATTTGCATTTTCATTTAACGCATTCATATTTATACATTTGATTTCAAAACATAAACATCACAAGCATTCAATCTTTTTAAATATTCTACATTAGGTAAGCCTGTAACTTTTTGTACTACTTTTAACACATCATCATTTTGCCATCCCTCATTTATGAAAACAACTAATCCATTTGAAGTATCTTTATCTTTTAGTATTTCTTGAATATTTTCTTCGGTACACTCTACATCTTTTGCTATGTAAGACTCATCTATTACTGAGAATAGCAAAATATCATCTAAAAATCTATTGTTTTGTGAGTTAAAGAAAAATACAGTTGGAACATTTAACTCGCCTTTTAACTGTTCTACTATTTCTTTTTTATCACTATATAAAACTTCTGGTTCTATTTTAAAAATAAAAGGTGAAATTAGAATTGCAATAAATAATATTATCATTAATATATTTACTTTTTTATCATCAAGTATTTTTCTTAATAGCTTTTGCAAACAATACATTACTATTATAAATATTATGCAACAAACTGGTGCTACATATCTTAATTCTGTCCAAGGTGATGCTACTGAAACCAAAAAGAAATAAAATGCAGTAGATATTGCCATTATCTTTACAAATTCGCTTTTTTCACCTTTTTCTTTTTTTAGACCGAATATAAAGGCAATAGCTATTATTATTAAGATCTCTAATAATAAATTGTTAAATACAAAATTATCTATTTTTATTCTGTATGAATTTAAATTATCTAAAAACATTGGTACATTTAGTAAATTACTTATAACACCTTGTCCTCTATATCCAAAGAACATATGTTGTATTGAATATGGAAATATTAAAATAGATAGTCCTCCTGCAATTGCCATTGTTAATGTATAAGAAATTAAATTTTTGAATTTCTTGTGTTTTATATACTTTATTGCAAATAGAAGATACATCATTGCTAAATAAAACAAATAATAATAATGTGTTAAAGATCCAACCAAAGCAGATATTCCTATTGCCACTAATAATTTATAGTTAATATCTTCACTCTCTAATAATTTCATATGTAAAAATGTCGTTATTAAAATGTTTAGTGCTGATAATGCATACATTCTAATATATATTACATTTGTTAATGAAGCCATTACAACTGATGCCATAAATGCTACTACTATTGCCTTTTCTTTTACATGTTCTTGATTTTTTATAAGTCTTTTTACTATTAAATATGAAAAAATTGTAATAAAGATATATATAATTATATTTATTATAATTCCTGGCCACATTGAAAAATGATTTAAACTAAAGCCCATTGCAAATCTTAATATTAAATAGTATAAAGGTGGATGCACATCATTTTTTTGATTTTCATAAACTTGACTATACTGTCCTACTTCATCATCATTTACTGCTAAATAGTCTTCATAGTATTCTTTGTTATGCCATGTATCATAAAAATCTTCGTTATCTTGTATTCCCACTTTATCATAACTTGCAAGTCCCAATGAATATGCTTCATCCATATGAATATATGATTTATTTGCACCACATATTATAAATATTATTGTTTGTATTATTATAAAAATTGATACTAGTAATGTTTCTTTATTAAATATTTTTTTTACTTTTTCCATATTAACTTAAATAATTGACCCCTTCCTATATCTATCATTATATTATCTTTTATCATATCGTTATGTAATCTTTTATCACATCTATATATAATTTTTTATAACATCATAAAGTTTGCTTATTGGTAATCCCATAACAGAGTCGTAATTGCCATCTATTTTATTAATATATACAGCAAATCTATCTTGTATGCCATATGCACCTGCTTTATCCATTGCTTTACCTGTATTTATCCAATTCTGAATTTCTTCATCTTGCATATCTTTAATTTCTACTTTAGTAATGTCATAGTCTAAATATTCGCTATATTTCCCCTTTTCCTCTTTCATCACGCATAAGCTTGTAATTACTTCATGAACACTTGCCTTCAATTCTTTTAACATTTCAAAAGCTTCTGCACTTGTTTTGGGTTTTCCATATATTTTACCATTTTTAACAACTAATGTATCAGACCCTATAACTATTCTATCTCCGCTTGTTTTTTCAAAAACAGCTTTTGCTTTTTTATATGCTAATTGTTTAGATTGGTCTACTTGCGAACTATCTTTTTGTAAAATTTCCTCAGCATCACTTACTATAATTTCAAAATCTTTAACTCCCATAAGTTCTAGTAATTCTTTTCTTCTAGGAGACTTTGAAGCTAGAATGATTTTCATATTTAATCTCATCCTTCCTAATACATAAATCATGTGCTTTAGATTATATCATTTACATTTTATTCTTACAATAACTTTTATAAATGTTGACTTTAATTTTCATTAGAATTAAAATAATGTGCAGGAGGAAAAGATTATGATTGATTTACATACTCATACCAAACATTCAGATGGTACAGATTCTACTATTGAATTATTACAAAATGCACAAAAAATAAATGTTAATTATTTATCTATTACAGACCATAATACTTGCAATGCTTATAAAGAATTAGAATCAATAGATTATCATACTTACTATTCTGGAAAATTAGTTTCTGGAATTGAACTTAACACTAAGATTTTAAGTATTCCTATCGAAATTTTAGGATACAACATTAATTTAAAAAAGATGCAAGAATTGGTTAATCAAGTTTATATAACAAATGAAAAAAGGCAAGTTATAGAAGTAGAAAGATTATATGAAAAATGCTTAAAAGAAGGATTTTCTCTACCAAATAATTTTGTATCTGCTTATGACGGAAGTGTATATCCTTCAAAATATTTACACTCTTTTATTACCCAAAGTGAGAATAATAAAAATTTAATTGACAGTGATGCTTGGGAAAATAGCAATATTTTTTATAGAAAATACATGTCAAACCCCACTACCATGTTTTTTATAAATATGGATGATGTATTACCAGATTTCCAAACCACATGTGATATTGTTAGGCAAGCCGAAGGACTCGTTTTCATACCTCATATATATGAATATCGTTCAAATTCAGACTTGATTTTAAAAAATATTTTAGAAAACTATAAAATAGATGGTATTGAATGTTATTATACAACTTTTTCAAAAGAGCAGAATGCTACTCTTCTATCTATTTGTAAAGAAAGAAATTTATATATTTCTGGTGGAAGTGATTACCATGGTACAAACCATGTAAATGTTTCTATTGGCGTTGGGCATGGCGATTTGAAGGTTCCAGATGAAATTGCAAAAGATTGGGCTCACGAAATATAATTTTTTATTAACATCTATTTACAACAAAATTTGTTAATGCTATAATGAGTGATATTTTTAGTAACTATTCAATGTATCAACTTTATTAAGGAGGTATATTATGAGTGAAGGCACACCTATTTATTTACCAGATATTATTAATAGTAGCGGAGCAATTTGCTTTGATAAACTTGGTACTAATAAAAAAACTACATTCATTAGTATTACCGGTCAAGATGGTTCTGGAAAGACAAACCTTCGGGATAATATAGCCAAAAATCTAGCTAATTTAGGCTATATAGTCATCACCGCTAAGTCACCATGTGATAAGCATACTGTTAATCTTCTTAACAATGCAATAAGTCAAAACGGCTATGAAGATTGGTATACAGAGCAACTTCTCTTTTCCTTTATGGATGGCTTGCTCAGTAACTACATGGTTCAACTTAACGGGAAGTGTGATTTCTTTGTATGTCAAAGAGGACCTATTGACCAATATGCTCATGGCGTAACAAGAAGTGGAAAATCTTATAGCGAAATTTATTCCATTCAACGTCCTTTGCGCTTAGCCAAATTCGATATCTATGTGCACCTTAACTGTGACCCGAAAGTCGCTTGGCAACGCATTTGTGATGATGAAGGTAAAGACCGCTATGAATATCCTGAATATTTTGAAAGGCAGTCCCCTATTACTAAAGATTTATATGATAATATCATGTCAGGGAAATACAAAGAGTTAGACTTTTTAAGGACATCTAAACACCTATATGTAGACACTACTGACAAAACTATTCAAGAAGTATATGAGAATGTTTATAGCTCACTCAAAAGCTTACTTAAAGAATTAAAGTAATATATTTGTAAAGGGTTTCCTAAAATAGGAAACCCTTTAATTTTGTGCGACGGGCATGTCGTTTAGTTAATCGGTGAAAGTCCGAAGTGGAGGTATACATCGCCAACCACATAGTGA
>CANQSP010000047.1 GCA_947626555.1 uncultured Clostridia bacterium
AAACGTCTAAAAGTTGACGTTTCTATTACATTTGGAATTTACTTTTTCTTTTGGATGTTACTTTTACAACTTACCATTTCTAAACAATTTTAGTCAAATACATATATTTTTTTAGATATTATTAATAAAATGCTTAACATTTTAATTTTAGTGGTATAATTTATATAAATGAAATGGAGTTGATTTACGTGGCAAATGTAAAAGAAGAAGTTAATGTTCAAAAATTATACGGAAAACAAAGTTCTCTAAATAAAAATGAATTTTTAAAGTCATTTGGTATAGCCGAGACTGGTTTAACTACCAATGAAGCTTTAAATCGTATAAATAAATATGGTCCAAACGAAGTAAAACAAGCTAGACCTAAAAAATGGTACAACTATTTTTTAAGTAGTTTGTTTAGCCCTTTTAATAGTATATTGCTTGGTATTTCATGTATACTGTTTTATACAGATGTTTACCTTGCTGAAGTCCCAAGCTATGCAAATATTATAGTAATAGCAATTTTAGTAATTTCTAGTACACTTCTAGAATTTTTTGAAGAATATCACTCAAATAAAGCAGCTCAAAAGCTTAAAGAACTTGTTGCAACAACAACTACTGTTGTAAGAGATGGAAAAAAAGTTCAAATTCCTATTAATCAAGTTGTCTTGGGAGATATTATTATTCTATCTGCTGGAAGTTTAATTCCTGCTGACCTTAGAGTGTTAGAATCAAAAGATTTATATGTTGGTCAGTCTTCCTTAACTGGTGAATCCGATGCAGTAAAAAAAGAAGTTGAACTTGATACATCTGATTTAGATACTATATCTAATTTAAATAATATTTGCTTTATGGGTACAAATGTTATAAGTGGAAGTGCCAAATGTGCTGTTATTAAAACTGCTGATAATACATATTTTGGTAAGGTTGCTCATACAATTTCAAACGATAAACCTAAATCTGCTTTTCAATCTGGAATTGAAAATATTAGTAAACTTTTAATACGTTTTATGATTGTACTTATACCAATAGTTTTCATTCTAAACGTAGCAAAGCATAGTACTGTTACAGCTTTTACTTTTGCTGTAGCTATAGCAATATGTATTACTCCACTTCTTCTTCCTGTAATTCTTTCTTCAAGCCTTTCAAAAGGTGCTGTTAGAATGTCTAAAAAGAAAACAATTGTAAAAAAATTAGATGCCATTCAAAGTTTTGGTGCTATTAATATTTTATGCACAGATAAAACTGGAACTCTTACAGAAGACAAAATAGTTTTAGAAAAATATTTAGATATAAATGGTGAAGAAGATTTTCGTATTTTAAAGCATGCATTTTTAAACTCCTATTTTCAAACTGGTTTAAGAGGTAATATTGATGAAGCTGTAGTTGCTAGAGCTTTAGAGAACAATATGGGTGAATATATAGATAAATATAAATTAGTTGATGAAATTCCTTTTGATTTTTCTCGTAGACGTTTATCTGTTGTAGTTACAGATGGAACTAAAAAACAATTAATTACAAAAGGTGCTGTAGAAGAAATTCTTAGTATTTGCACTATGGTAGACTATAAAGGAACAATATCACCTATTACAAAAGAAATTAAAGATAATATAAGGCAAATTTCTAACAATCTAAATAAGGATGGGCTAAGAGTTATTGCAGTTTGTCAAAAGAATGATATTGCTAATATTTCAGATTTCAGTGTAAGTGATGAGAAAAATATGGTTCTTTTAGGTTTCATTGGATTTTTAGATCCACCAAAGGAAAGTGCAAAGTCTGCAATCGAAAAGCTTAACAATTCTGGTATTCGTGTTATTGTTTTAACTGGTGATAACTTAGAAGTTACTAAATGTATTTGCAAAAAAGTTGGTATAAATTCAAATGATATTATTGAAGGTAATCAAATTGAAAAGCTTTCAGATGCTGGAGTTCTTCGATTATTAAAAAAGAATAATATATTTGTAAAACTTTCCCCTATTCAAAAAGCGAGAATAGTAAGGCTTTTGCATGAAACTGATAATGTAGTAGGATACATGGGAGATGGTATTAATGATGCTCCTTCTTTAATAAATTCAGATGTTGGCATTTCTGTTGACACTGCTGTTGATATTGCAAAAGAATCTGCTGATATAATTTTACTTGAAAAAGATTTGCATGTTTTATTAGACGGTGTAACAGAACGGTAGAAAAACTTTTGCTAACTTAATGAAATATATAAAACTTTCAACAAGCTTTAACTTTGGAGAAGTTGTTTCTGTAATTATTGCAAGTGTACTTTTACCATTCTTACCTGAAACGCCAATCCAATTATTAGTTGAAGGACTTCTTTACGATTTTGGTCAACTTACACTCCCATTTGATAATGTTGATGAAGATTATTTAAAGAAACCTCGTAAATTTAATATAAAAAGTTTAAAAAACTTTATGCTATTTATGGGACCTTTAAGCTCTGCATTTGATATTATTGTTTTCGCAATTTTATTACTTGTTTTTAAATTACAGGATGCAGCTATTTTCCAAACTATATGGTTTTCATATAGTATAGTGTCTAACTTACTTGGAATGCATATTATTAGGACAGCCAAAATTCCATTTGTGCAAAGTAATGCACACAAATTAGTATATTTTTCTTCAATTTTACTTGCTATTATTGGTGTGGTTATCCCATTCACTTGGCTTGGAAATTTAATTGGTCTTGTACCTATTCCTTTTGAATATTTACCAGTTATTATTCTTGTTCCTATTTTATATTGTTTTGTTGCATTAATTGCTAAAAAGATTTATATAAGAAAATATAATGAATGGATATAAAATTTTTTGAAAATTTAGCAAAATATTAATATATTATTTATTTAGTAACATTTTGTGGGGACCAGCAAATTATAGCTTGTAAAAAAATTTATTTTGCAAAACTTATTTTGCATAAATAAATTTTTAAACAAGCTATTATGCAGCTGGGAGTTACTAAATAAATAATATATTCATATTTTGCCAATTAAAAACTCTACTATTAATTGTATTATTTATTTCAACTTATTAGCAGTTACCGTATAAACATACACATATTTTCCAACAATTACGTAAAATTTGCTTTTTTCATTTTGAGTTATTTCGTAATGAATAATTGAACTCTTATTTTGTTCTGCAACATCAATTAAATCTTCCATAATTGCAACATTCATAATTTTTAGTCCTTCTAAATTAGGTTCATTAGACACTGTTACAATTAAATCTCTATAATATTTAAAAATGTGACTAATATTCTTATTATACATTGTTTCAGGTGTTCTAGATTTTCTATTTTTATATAATCTTAATACAATTAGCACTATATCTATTATAATGAGTATTGTAGCAATTATATAAAAAATAATTTTACCTACTTGTATATTTTCTATAGTTGGATTAATATCTTTAACAGTTTCATCTTCATAATCTTGCTTAACTTCAGTTACTGTATTAGTTATTGGTATATCTATTTGAATATAATCATTTTCTGTTCCTAAATTATTAATGTTATATGAAATATTTAATCGAATTTTTAAAACAGCATTAATTGCAATTCCATATTTTTTTTCATATGAACGTGTTAGTTTGTTATACTCTTCATAATTGATACTAACCTGTTCACTAATAGAAAATTCATCTTCATTATTCAATTCATCATTTCCTTCAAGAGCCACAGTACTTCTATTCCAAACTTCTTTATCTTGATTATTACTTCCTTCTACTGTTCCAATTAAATTAGCAGTTATATTATAATTGTAATCTATATTTGCTTTTGAATTTCCTTTAAAAATATATTTTAAATTCATTACAATTGCCTGAATTGAATTTGAAGCATAATAACCTCCAGATGGAAGTGTTTCTGTTTGATAAAAATCATTCGGTTTTAAAATAATTTCATAGTTATCACTTTTTTGTACTTTATAACTATAAACAGGTATCATCTTTTCTTTGAAATTCATGCCTAAATTTATAAAGACAACTATCAATATAAATATAATTAAAATAACAATATTATTAGCTTTATTATGCTTAACATTCGTTCTTTTTTTTACCATAATAAATTTCATTCCTTCCTTGCTTCAAAAAATAAATGACTTTATTATTTAGTTTCTACTTTTGCACTTTCATTGTTAAAAAAATCATATAACCAAACAGATGGAAATCCTATATATTTAATATGAAGTTTATAAACTCCTTTAATTTGATTTATTTGTACTTCTTCTTTATCTTCCATATTATTAAAGTCACCTTTAGTTTTATAAAGTACAATGCCGTTTTCCTTTTTTACGTCAACAATTCTATGAGCTATGTTTTGGTCTCCAATAGTATAAATAATAATTGTTCCTATTGAAATTTCTTTTAACTGTTCTTCTTTTAGTTTTTCAAAAACTACAACATCTCCTCTATTAAATGTAGGAGCCATACTATTTGAAAGTATGGCTATTGGTTCATGTTTAAATATTCCTATCATAAAACAAATTAACGCTACAGATAAACTAATTGCCAAAGTATAACTAATTTTTGATTTTAAGTTGTTTTTTTGTTTTCTTATATCTTTATTTTCTTTAATAAATTCATATTTATATAATATATATACCACTACAGAAGATATTACATTTATTGATCCAGATAAAAACCAATTTATATTTGGTAATATTGGTAATAATAACATAATTACTTTATTCAATAATCTATATATTACTGGTAACAAATATGAACCTTTTAAAGTCAAGTATGTGCTTAAAATACCATGAGATATTATACTTACAACATCACTAAAGATATATTCAAACAATTCTTTTCTATTTGTCATTAAAACACTATAATTAATTTCAGCCAATATTAATAATATAGTAGTAATTACTAGTATTAGTTTGCTATTTTTATTTCTGGTTACAATAACAGCTCTTGTAATCTCAATACTAATAATTGGTAATAACCTTGTTATTGTATTTTCTAATATTGACAATATATCATGATTGTACGGACTCTTAGAAAAACCAAATATAAAACCAATATAGAAGTATGCAACAACGTGAACACATGAAATTATGAAAATTGCTATAAAATATTTTTTATTTACATTAAATCTAATATAATACTTTTTTATATTCCATATTAAATAAATTAAGATAGTTCCCCAGAATATAGGATTAATTACATTTACATATAATACCATATCTTTTATTATTAAATTTATTGTTATAAATATATAAATAGTTATTATAATTAATAATTCTTTATCTTTTACATATTTCATAATATCACCTTGTTTTATTTTGCTTGTATATATTCTATGATACCTGTAATTGTTTTTTCTTTTACATCTGGAACTTCTATACAATTTGGATCATATTTAACAGTTACTGTAAATGATGTTTTTTCACCTGCAAGTAGCGTACTTGCTAATTCTGTAGTTTCATACATAATTGCAGGAGAACCATTTTCCTCATCTGAAGTAATTGTTACATTTGACAAAGTAGCATCAATCGTTCCAGCATTCTCAATTGTTATTACATAGGTAATTACGTCACCAGGTTTTTTTAGCTTTGCATTAAATGTAACTGTGGTATTCGTAAATTGTAAAGCTCCTGCATCACAACCTTCGCTTATATTCATTGTTTCAATACCAGTTATTTTTACATTCCATTCTCCTATAATCTGTGCGGTTCCATTTAGCGTTAATTGAGTAGCAAATGCTGAATAGCCTACTGACATTATCAATATAACAACTAACAATGCACCTATTATAATATTTTTACTATTTTTCATTTTCTTCCCCCCTTCCCATGTAATAACAAAAATATTCATTTGTATAGATAGGCTTGTATAAAACTCTACCTACTTTATTATATGCAATATATTTTTTTATGTTATACACTATAAAAAAGCCTAGAATGAAATTATACTTTTGTTTTGTATAACTCATCTAGGCACTTATTTTGACTATTGTAAATATTTTTTATTTCTTATTGTCAAAGTGTAAAAAACTCATCCTCCTTAAGTTGGGATTTAAACTTATCCGTATCAATACCAAACATATTATCTCTTGGAAGTTGTGGGTACTTGTTTAATATTCCTTCAATAAATTGCTTTTTTATATTTTTTATTTCTAATGTATCCATATTTTCACTTATAAAATATTCCGAAAAGAATTTTTTTATTTTTTCATATTCTTCTGGTTCTTTCTTAGGTCTATTTAACAATTCTATTAATTATTTACTTTGTTCTTGCCCTGAATATTGCAATATGTTATTTGCTATACTTTCAAAAGGAATATTTTTCACAGCTTCCCTTAGTAATGCTGAATATGAAAGTCTTTCCTCATGTAAATTTGGTTCAAACCCATACCCTAAGTAATCGTTAATTATTCCCAAATGTGGCGATGGCTTAAAAATATGCTTTTTTAACTCTTCGTTTTCATCAATAATATCATTAATAAAATTTATATATTCTACCACTTGTATCTCATCTGTTAAATAAATAACTACTGTATCAGATTGTCTATTTGTAACATTTTTTCTAAAATCCATTAATATCTTAAAGTTGTATGGAAGATTTTTTTGATTACATTTTTCAACGATTTTATTTGCTATACATACTCTATTATTTGAATCTGCAGTTAAATATAATCTATGCTTTATATTGCCTAATCTAATACTATCAGCATCTAAATTAGGATTTAAATACTGACTTTTAAAATAGAACCATCCTCCATTATCTACTTCTAAATCTTTTGTTATTCCTAACATTTTTCTTAATGAATCAATATTTCTTTTTATAAAATTTTCCAAATTATTTTGTGAAGCTAATGCATTTAATAACAATTTCTTTACATTTTCAAATGATTCTAGTGTCGAATTAGGATAACATTCTATGAATCTTTTGTAATCAACATTTTTTAAATATTGGTCAATTATTATGTTCCATAAAGTATAATAATCATTTTTATCAGAACAGCCTATATCATAACTATTACACAATGAAAAATGTCCAACAGATTTTGGCTTCACTCTATATCTATCATCTCCTAATAATAATGCATAAAAATCTGGATTGTTTAAAGGATTTATCATTATACTTTTTAATTCTTTAAAACTTTCAATTTTTTTCATTCTAAATCTCATCCTTTCTTCCTTGACTCAAGAGTTCACATTATCTTTCTTATAGAATTCTAATTTATTTTTAAAAAAGAATGAGAATGACATAATTTACATCATTCTCATTTTTCTTGATACATAAAGGTTACTTTTCAACGTTTTTCTCAGAACGTTCCTCATCTTTAAGCAATTCAGGTCCATCAGAAAAACCCGTATTTACCTGACAGCTACGTGTATGGCACTCATAGCATTCAGAAATATGTATAGGCTTTCCTGTAACCTCGCATTTCCACTTTTTGTCTTTCACCTTTTGCACCTCCTTAATAAATATTAAGTTTTCAGTAACTATGTACGTACTACATGCATATATTATACAATATTTACATAATTTTTGCAATTAAATTATAAAAAATCGTAAGTTATGAAAGAAAATGAAATAAACATTTAATAATTTTAATTTATCTTTCTTCTTCATTTTCATTTTTAATTCTATGTCTATATTCAATTTCTTCTTTATAATAATTATTTAACTCCTCTTTTATTTCAATTTCTCTTATTCCTGAATCTAATAATGCTTCATCATATAATCTATCAGCAACTTCTTGCAATTCTCCCTTTGTTAATGTATTTATTAAATCTTTAACTTGCAATCTTGTTCTTTTATGTAATGCAGTTTCAGTTATTTTTTTTAAAAATTGTGAATCTTGTATTATTAAATTCATTTTTCTTACTTCTTCTTCAATATCTACATTTTTTTTATATAAAATTTGCTCAATCATTGAATGTACCATTTCTATTAGTTGAAATTTTTGTTCATTAAGAATACCTAAATCTCTATAGTCATCTTCTCTATTTACTAATCGAACACTTTCTAAAGTGTCACCTACCGTAAAAATATCTTTTACTTTACTTAAATCCCCTTCCTGATATATTGTTCCATCATCATTAACTTTTAAATATACAAATTTACCATCTTTTTGTTCTACATATTCTGAATCTCCTATTTTTCTAAATTTTGATTCAGTAGATGTGATTTCTTTAGATAAAAAATTGAATACTTCTACATTTCTTGGAATATTGTTTGCAATTAATTCATAAACCTGTTGTACTTTTGTTTGAGCTTCAAAGCATTTAAAAGCGTATTTTTGGCATAACTCTTTTAATTCATCTTGAGATATATTCAATTCTGATGCAAGTTTAGTAATATAATCAGAGAATTCTTCTACTGGCATTTGTGTATCTCTTTCAAATATATTTTCAAAAATCTTACTTAATGAAAAATTTTCTTTTCCAATTAAATCACGAATATGTTTTTGAGATTCACATATATACATGGTTCTTGATTTTGGATTACAATAATTTTTCATCTCAAGGATGATTTTATCCATCATCTCTTCCAAAATAGAATTAGCAATTTCCTCTTTTGACAAAAAATGATATTCACCACCAACAAATCTTGCATTTTTCAATTTTTCATTTATCACTTTTCTTGCTAATTCTTCATTAAATACTCCATTTTGATTAAACATTCTGGTCTTTGACATTTGCCTAAACTTACATATAATAATTTTTCTTAAAAAATTATTTATCTTCTCCGCCTTCTGTTCAATAGTTTCCACATCATCTTCTTCCTTATCATATATAAATCTATGCCTTCTATCTAAATCATCAAAGAAATCATACATTGCCTCTTCCCTTTTATCATCATCTCTTATCTCTTCTTTAAGAATATCATTCAAATCATTCCAAAAATACTTTTTCTTTCCTTCTAAATATGTTCGTATAATTGAATCTCCAATTAAATTACGTAGAAACATAACCATTTCTACATTTTCTTGATAACCATAACTATTATTCTCATCACCATACCTATTATTCTCATCCTTTGTTAAATAAGTTAAATAATCTGTAACACCTTCATTTAAATAACATGATAATCTATTTAAACAACTATCTCTTGTAAAAAGGTGAAAACTCTCATGTTTTGCTATACTTAAACATTTCTTATGATCATTTCTAATACTTATTTTATTAGTGAGCTCATTATACTCTCCTGCACGATGCTTATCATACAATTTCTCTGAATCTGACCATTCACATATTAGTGTTCTAATATTTTTTGAAATAGCTTGAAGTCTTAACCATTTTTTAAAACCTTCTCTTCCAAGCATATTAAGCATATCTTTGAAAGAATTTCTCAATAACTCCTTAAATTCATCCGTAAGATTTTCATTTTCCTCTAAACTTTCTTCTAGTTTACTCATATTATTATCCTCTTCTTAATTAATAATATTTTATCTTAATTTGTTATCTTCTAAAAAAAGCCTTAATTTTATTAAATATTTTTTGAAAAATATTTTCTTTATACTCTACCATTTGTGTATTTTCTTCTATAGATTTTTTTGTATTACTAAATAAGTTATCAGTATTATATTTTTCTTTTATCTCTGCCTCATGTTTCTTATTATTATCCTCTAATATTTTTAAATATTCATCTTTTTGCTGTCCTTGACTCCAATATTTTAGATACATAATTCCTAATAGAGCCTTGGTTTCTTTTTGTAAATTGCACTCTTGCAAATTTTTAGTATAATCAAACTGTGGCATATAAGAAGTATCCCTATTATCTTGTAAAAATTTTACAAGTTTTTGTGGTAATTTTTCAGTATATTCTTGATTCATATTTTTTAATATTTCTAATACTTCTGTAATGCTCCTACTAAATTCAATATCCATAATTTCCTTTCCTTTTTTACTTATTGGAGCGATTAAGGAGGTTATTTGCGAAAAATTTTCCTCCCACATTTGCTCAAAAAAATAATTCGATTAATCAACTGATATAATTAATATATTATATTTATTATATTTTGTAAAGATACTA
>CANQSP010000048.1 GCA_947626555.1 uncultured Clostridia bacterium
TTTCAATGTACTTATTAATTTTAAAAAATTTTAATTTTTTTCATAAAAAGACTTGACATTCATATAGTTAGTCTCCAATATGGCAAGTTTAATATTGCATAGTTTTCTATTATTTAGTTTTACTTATTTACATTTTATTTAATGTATAAAGCTGCTCTACAACCTGCGAAACTATAATATGGGTTTGAGAAAGGCAAGCCATTGCGATCTTTAGCAGTTCTATCATGATGTGCATAATAAGGATAACCACCTCTATATGTCGCATCCCCGCCAACTTCCATCGTCCAATCGCCATGACTTCCTGCTAAATCATATATGTTATTTGCTTTTGTTTGCTCAGCTGACCCTGTTGGAATATAAGATCCTGCTATTTTATCTGCTACTCCGTCTCCATCTTCGTCATATTCTATAGTACTCCCATCTTCAACTTCGCCATATGCTGCCCACTCTCTAGAACTTTCTATTACTTGTTCTTTTGTTTTATCTCCACTTTCTATTAGCCACATTAATGTTCTATCCCATTGACTTCCATATATTATACCTGTTACTATGTTTTCGTTATTTCCTTTTAATTCTTTACATTTCTCATATAATATATACCATGGTACTCCACCTGTATCATTATTCATTCTTTTTATTACTAACGTTGTTCTTAAGTTTCCTGTTTCATACCTTCCTATATAAAAACCTCCATATTTTGCTATGCTCACTAAAGTTTCTTCAAATTCTTTTTCCAATGTTGTTAAATACTCTACTAAATTTTCTGCTTTTACTGCAAATTGTTTAAAATAGTTTATTCCATTTGGATCTGCACTATCATTTAATATATCTGGCTCTCTTTGACCTGTTTCTTTAGTTATTTTCATTACTCCGTTTGTTTCAGTCCAGTTAATTGGTGTTGCTCCTGTGGTTTCATCGATATTGTTTCCCGTGTTCATTGTAAAATCGTATAGCTTTCCCCAATACTTTCCATTTTCATCTATTCCATACATTTTACTTAATTGCTCATGTGTTACTGGCACCCATACATATTGGTTTCTTGTGTTTCTTTCATTCCATATGTCCTCCGTATTTACTGGGTCTGTGCCTTCATATATTACATATCCGTGTTCTACTGTATTTTCTCCTTCCATAGTACTTCCCACATAGCCTTTTGGTACCGGTACTTGTACTCCTTCTGCGTCTGTTTGTATGGTCATATATTCATTATCTTCTGTTACTAATTTTATTTCTTTTATATAGTCTCCTCTTGTTGCCATTGCTGATATTTCTTCTCCTTGCTTTTCTTTGTTTATATTTTCAGATATTGCTACTACGAATATTGCTAATGCTAAAATAGCTATAATTAAAACTATAGCTATGCATTTTATTATACTCGCATGTATTTGTTCTTCTTTTTCATGCTTTTCTTTTACAAATATTCTTCTTTCTAATGCCTTTTGCGCATTATTTTGATTTCTCATATTTTTACGTTTTCCTTCCAAATTGTTTCTTGTATAAAATATCTATATAAAACAGGGTTTATCCATTTTTTCACACCTTAATAAAATATTTATATTTATATTTATTTTACTTACTTCCTATTACTTTGTAAATAGCATTTTTCGCCATTTTTCTAAAACCCTTTTATATTGCTTACGGAAGCTATTTTTACCTAATTTTTTACATTTTCATTACATTTTTGTAAAAGGATTTTGTTTTTTCTCTATTTAATGTATAAAGCTGCTCTACAACCACCTCTGCCAACATAATTTCCATTTGGACTCCATCCGCTACGATATTTTGCATTCATAACATCACCAGAATAAGAAGAAGCCCAACCAGCTCGATATATTCTACTATTTGTTCCGTTAGCTTCCATTGTCCATTCCCAATAATTTCCACCTATATCATATATATTATTTGCATTTGTTTGTTCTGATGACCCTGATGGTATCATTCTTCCTACAATTTTTGTAGTATCCGCTACTCCATCTCCATCAGAATCATATTCTAAATCAAAATTTTGATAAACTCCCCAATCACTTGAATCTAATATTATTTGTTCTTTTGTTTTATTTCCACTTTCTATTAACCACATTAACATTCTATCATATTGACTTCCATATAACATATTTGTTAATACATTTTTATTATTTCCTCTTAATTGTTTACATTTTTCATATAATATATACCATTCTTTTCCTCCTATGTTCGTATTCATCCTATGCACAGTTAATGTTGAATTCACATCTCCTGTCTCATATCTTCCTATATAAAATCCTCCATATTTTGCTATGCTCACTAAAGTTTCTTCAAATTCTTTTTCCAATGTTGTTAAATACTCTGCTAAACTTTCTGCTTTTACTCCATACTGTCTAAAACTATTTATTCCATCGATGTCGCTCGTTATATCCGGCTCTCTATGTCCATCTATACTTATTATTTTCATTACTCCATTTGTTTCAGTCCAGTTAAGTGGTGTTGCTCCTGTTGTTTCATCGATATTATTTCCTGTGTTCATTGTAAAATCATATAGCTTTCCCCAATACTTTCCATTTTCGTCTATCCCATACATTTTACTTAATTGCTCATGTGTTACTGGCACCCATACATATTGGTTTCTTGAGTTTCTTTCATTCCATATGTCCTCCGTATTTACTGGGTCTGTGCCTTCATATATTACATATCCATGTTCTACTGTATTTTCTCCTTGCATAGTACTTCCTACATAGCCTTTTGGTACTGGTACTTGTACTCCTTGTGCATCTGTTTGTATGGTCATATATTCATTATCTTCTGTTACTAATTTTATTTCTTTTATATAGTCTCCTCTTGTTGCCATTGCTGATATTTCTTCCCCTTGCTTTTCTTTGTTTATATTTTCAGATATTGCTACTACGAATATTGCTACTGCCAAAATAGCTATAATTAAAACTATAGCTATGTATTTTATTACACTCGCATGTGTTTGTTTTGCATTATTTTCTTTTTCATGCTCTTTTTTTTCATGCTTTTCTTTTACAAATATTCTTCTTTCTAATGCCTTTTGCGCATCATTTTGATTTCTCATATTTTTATGTTTCCTTTCCAAACTTTTTCTTGTATAAAAATATCTATAAAAAGCAATATCATAAATACGACCAATAACCATAATCACCATTGAAGTGGTGTATTATAGCTATTATTCACCCCTTTTATATTCACTTACATAATTTTTTTCCAATTCTAATTTTTGGATTAGGCGAGTTAAAAGATTATTATAGCCTTTTTGCGAACATTTTTCGTATTTGGGCTTATTCATTTTTTCACACCTTAATAAAATATTTGTATTTATATTTATTTTACTTACTTATTATTGCTTTGTAAATAGTATTTTTCTCCATTGCTCTACAGGCATTTTATATTGCTTACGGAAGCTATTTTTCTCTGTTTTTTTACATTTTCATTACATTTTTGTAAATTGTATATTATTACTGCATTGAAATTTACCTATTAAATAATATATAATCTTATAAAATATACTAATTAATGTACTTTAATAGTATTAATAACATTTTACTATTATTTTCATTCATTTCTGCGTTGCAATGCTAATTATCTATTTTTTTGTATTTGCTATCTTGCCGTTAGAATTTACACATATATTTATTTCTCCCATTTCATCAGTTCTATAAATTTTAATTCCGCATTTCTTGCATTCTTTGAATTACTTCATTACTTGGATGTCCAAAAGTATTATTTTCACCTACACCAATTAATGCAACTTTTGGTTTTACTTTATTTAAAAATTCTTGAGTTGATGATGTTTTTGATCCATGATGTGCAACTTTTAAAATAGTTGCATTTAATATATTTGTATTTTCATATTCTTGAACTATTTGTGCTTCTGCTATTTTTTCTATATCTCCTGTAAATAATATAGAAAAATTTTTATAAATTATTTTGCATACTATTGAATTATTATTTAAAATATTTTCACTTATAAGTTGTTCTTTAGGCCATAGTATTTGAAGCTTTATATCTTTTTCTACTTCAATTTCATCTCCGCTTCTTTACAACATATATTTTTTTATTTTTTGCCAATTCTTTAAAGATTTGATAATTTTCTGAATCTTTTCCTTGTTTAGAAATTATTATCTTATCTACTTGTAGCTCTTTAAGTATTGTTAACAAACCTCCGTACGTGGTCTGAATCAAAATGTGATATTAGTAAAAAATCTATTTTATCTACTCTTCTATCTAATAAATATGGCAACAATGTATCCTTCCCAATATCATAGTTTTGTAGGTCTTTTGAGCCTCCACCATCAATTAAAATATTCTTTCCATAAGGCGTTGTAATTAATGTGCTATCTCCCTGCCCTACATCTATAAAATAAATTTTAAAATCTTCTTGGAAAATGTGTATTTTAGGGCATATTAAAGTAAATATTAATATTATTAATATAAATTTTTTTGATTTTCTTTTGAATATTGTCATCATGATATAAAGATAATATAATATTATTTGGAACATAGTTGGTGTAACTACATATACTTTTGAAAAAGGCAATTTACTTGAAAAATTTGCAATACATATTAATATGTTCAAAAATATTTCTAAAATTGGAGATAAGATTGTATTTAACGAATTTAAGATAAATGAGATTAAAATAGTTATGAATCCTAAAATTATTACTATTCCTAGTATTGGACTTGCTAAAATATTTGAAATTAAAAATGTAAGTGAAATGGTATTATAGTGAAACATCATTATTGGAATAATTATTATATTGGCTGATAATGTTATAATCATCATTTCTTTTATTTTTTGTAGGATTTTTATTTTACTTTTTTTTAGTTTTATTTTTTTATTTAATACTATAATTCCTAATGTTCCACCATAGGATAGTTGAAAGCCTATGTCAAATAGATTATATGGATTTTCTAATAGTAATATTAACATTGAAAGGCTTATACTTATTAATATATTAGGCTTTTTATATAGCAAACTTCCTACTAATATGTATATTGACATTATAACGGCTCTCTGCACAGATGGAGTCATTCCAGTTAGTATTGTAAAAAATATTAAAATTATTATTGTTAATATTTTTGATATTTTTTTGCCTATTTTATTTAACAAAAATGTTAGTCCTAAAATAATATATGATACATGTGCTCCTGATATAGCAAGCATATGAGATAAATTGCTATCTTTAAAATCTTCTTGTATTTCTTCACTTAGATTTGTTTTATCTCCTATTAAAATCCCTGTTAATAAGCTTGCTTGATTTTCTGGTAATAATTTTTCTATATTTTCTTTTATTTTTACTGAAGTATTGTTTGCAAATAAATTTATAAAATTTACATTGTTTTCTTTTATTATTTTTATATTTGACGTTTGTGTTGTTACTATTCCATGTATATTCTTTGTTTTTAGATATTGCCTATAATTAAAACCTCCATAATTTGTTGCTTCTTTTGCTAGTTCAAAGTTTCCTTTTATTAATATTTTGTTTGCATATTTTAAAATAGTGTTTCCCTCTGATTCCATTTTATCTTTATAGTTTATTGATTCTTTTGTTTTTGACATAATTTTATCGTTATATTTTATTGCTTCTTTTGTATTTGACTGCTTTTTATTATTATAGTTTATTGTTTCATCTTTCCTTACTTTTAGCAATACATATGTATCTTTGCATTGTTTTTCTTCACCTTTAGAACTAATTAAATGTTCTACTTTCAATTTATATTGATAAGAATATTGTTTTTCCTCTGCATTGCTAACAACTGTACCTATAATAGTTACTTCTTCTGGAATGTTTGTATATTTGCTTTCAAAAGAATTCTCTAAATATAAAATATGTATATTGGATATTATGCATGGAATTAAAAAGATAGCTAACTTCATCTTGTTTATTTTTTTATTTATAGGATTTTTCTTTTTGCTTGTGAAAAGTTCCTTTCTACTTATAAAAAGTATTAAAGGCAATAAAAATGGGATTATACTTATTTTCAAGTATAACCCCCATAATATACCTATTATATACGAAATTGTTATTATAAATATTATCATTTAGCCTCCTATTATAGCCCTTTAAAATCCTCTTTATACGTTATATAACCCTTCTTGCTGTTTCATACCTTGTACTATAGCTTCCTGATAATAGATTAGAAATTTTTACGCAATAACCTGTTCCAGAAGAAGCATGTATGAAATTTCCTTCTCCTATGTATATTCCACAATGTCCTATACCATTCATTGTTTCATAATCTTTGAAAAATACTAAATCTCCTGGTTGTAAATCTTCTTTTGCTACATAAGTTCCTTTTTTTGACTGTGCTGTTGCTGAGTGACTAAGTGAGATTCCAAAGTTTTTATATACATACATAGTAAAACCTGAACAATCAAAAACATTTGGACCTGAACCACCATATACGTATTTACAACCTAAGTATTGTTTTGCATAGTTAACTATTTGTTCACCTTTAGATATTGTTTCAACTGCTCCTGATGCATTATTTTCCTCTGCACTTTGTACTACTTCTGATGTTTTTGTAGTGTCTTCATTTTGTATATTTTCTGCTTTTTGTGCTATACCACTAGCTAATGTTTCATTACTTCTTGCTGCACTTCCTCTTGATGTAGTTTCTTTTGCACTATTTCCAAGTAACCAATCAGCAATATAAGCTATTTTATCATCTATTTTTACTTGGTACCAATCATTTATTTTACCTGTAACTGTAACTGTGTTATTTATTATAAGTGTATCTACTACATCATAAGTAGTTCCTGGACCACTCCTTACATAGATAGAAGGCTCTTGAACATACATTATTTTGGGATTCATTGGAGTTACTTCTATTTGACCAGAAATATCTGGATTTTCTGGATTATTATCTGTTGGTTCTTGAGTATCTGTTGGCTCTTCTGTATTTGTGTTTGCAGGTGGCGTTGCTATTTTTTCATCTGTTTCTGCTAACTTGTCTGTTCTAACCCAAGCATTTGTAGCTTGTGATTCAACATATGTCCAACCATTTACAAAGCTTATTGCCTTTACTACGGCATCTTTCTTAAAGTTATATGTTACATTAGCGTTAATAAGTGGCAATATACAACCTGCTGTATCTTCTTTAAATTTCATATTCTTTGAAGTTGATACATTAGTATTTTCATTTGAATTAGTGTTCGTATTTTCATTATTTACATTGTTTTCAATTTGGTTTGCATTTTGACCTTGCTCTGTATTTGTATTCCCATTTGCTTGAACATTATTATTCGTATTTGTGTTAGTATTTTGACTTTGTGTATTGCTCGTTGTATTTTGATTATTTGTTTGTGTATTGCTATTTGTCTCATTATTGTTTGTTGTATTAGTTGTATTTGTAGTATTACTGTTTGTTGTATTTTCACCTTTTATTTTTGCATAATCTTTGCTTATATAACCTGTCATTCCCTTGTATTTTACTTTATACCAATTTTCTTGCTCATCAACATATTCTACTTCCTCATTTATAGATATAATATCTAATACTTCTGCCTCTGTTGATGCCTCTCTTCTTAAGTTTAATCCATCAGTAGTTACTATAACTGTTTTAGCAAAGCTTTTACTAGTTATGCATAAGGCTAATACTAAAACTAAAGCTATTACTACATTTCTAATTATCTTCATTGATTATTTACTCCTTTTATATCTATTTGATTCGTTTAAATTCTACTATAAGATAATTAAAATATCAAGTTTTTATTTAAATTTTTGTAAACTATTAGGGACGGGGTTAAATAGTTTAACACTTTCTGTATTATAAATAAAAACTTAAACTAAAAGGGACGGAGTAAAATAGTTTAGCACTTTTAAGCTTAATAAATATTAAAAACGAACTTTAGAAAAATTCTAAAATTCGTTTTTATTTTATTTTACTTTTGTGCTAAACTATTTTACTCCGTCCCTTTTAGTTTAAGTTTATAAAATATTTTCATTAGTGTTAAACTATTTAACCCCGTCCCTAATAGTTTAATCTTCTAAACCAAAGCTTACACCAAGTGCATTATTTATTTTGTTCATTACAATGTTATCGTCAATATGTCCTATTTTTTCTTTTAGTCTACTTTTATCTATTGTTCGTATCTGTTCTGCAAGTACAACAGAATTTGATTTTAATCCATTATTTTGTGCACCTATTTCTATATGAGTTGGTAATCTGTTTTTGCCTGTTTGCGATGTTATTGCTGCCGCTATTACTGTTGGACTATGCTTATTTCCTACATCATTTTGTATTATTATTACCGGTCTTATTCCCCCTTGCTCTGAACCTACTACTGGACTTAAATCAGCATAAAACATATCTCCTCTTTTTATTACCATTTGTTAATCACTCCCACTATTTCTGTATTTAAAGTTTGATTTTTTGATATATTTTAAATATTAGCTTAAGAGATTTCTATCTCGGTATATAATATGTAAACTATGTCTTTTTTGTTAATATCTGATATTATCATTTTTGTGGGTTTTTTAGTTTTTTTGTCTATATATAATGTTTTATAGGTATTATATTTATTTTGCTTGTCTTCTATTTCTAATATAATTTGATTTTCCTCTGATTTTACTTTTTTTCTTTTCGTATTTGTATCTGTGTTAGTACTTAAATTTGAATTTTCATTTACATTCGAGTTTTCATTTATATTTGAATTTTCATTATTGATACTTTTATATTCTTCAATAAATGAATTTAACCATAACGTATTATTGGCTATATATTCATAATTTTCATAGAGCGTTGTTAAATTTAATTTATTATTTACTATTTTTAAATTTTTTCCATCATATTCTGTTACTAATCCTTGTATGTTTTCAGGTTCTATTACCTCTTGTTTTGAGATACGTTTTTTTACTTCTTGCTTTATTATATATTTATTACTGCTTTTATTCGAATTTACTTCTATTTCTATTTTTGCATTATATGAACTAATATTTAATATATCTTGAACAATCTGTTCATCAGATTTGTTAATTATATTATTTCCGCTTTTTTGATTTTTATAATATATTGTTATAGAAATTATAAAAATTATAACTAAAATAATAGTTAGGAATATAAAAATTTTTTTGTTGATTTTCACTAAACACACCCCTTTATTATACTTGCTTTTTAATCTTTGCTAGTATTTTAAGATTTTATAAAATTTTTGCTATATAAAATATATTCTTAAAGTAAAAAAGTATGTTATAGCTTTATAATTTCAAAAACGTAATCAAGGGACGGAGGAAAAAATATACATTTTTTCTCCGTCCCCAGATTCCTTTTTTTAATTTCAATAAAATGTTATATAAGTTTATTTTTTTAGTTAATATATATTTATATTGTAATTGCTATGCACTAGCAAGCTCTGCTTTTATTTTTTCTATTTCTTCTTCTTTTAGTTTTGTTACTTTTATTATTTTTTCTAGTGCTATTTTTTCCTTTAGCATTTCTTTGGCTATTTGCATTTTTTCTTCTGCTCTTCCTTCTTTTTTCATTTGTATTACTATTCTTTCACCTAATGATAACATTTCCTTTTCCTC
>CANQSP010000049.1 GCA_947626555.1 uncultured Clostridia bacterium
CAAGTTGCTATCGAGTTCGCGACAAATACGCCTCTTAGGACTTTCACCCTAGACTTATGACATGCCCGTCATACTTAGAAAAAGGTAATGGTATTCACCAATTACCTTTTCTTTTATATATTTTCTTCATTTTCAAATATATCTTTGTAAGAAGTAAATAATGTCAATCATATATTAATTCTTATCAGCATTTTCTAATTTAAGTAATTTTGCTTTAATATCTATTCCACCTGCATATCCTGTTAAACTACCATTACTTCCTATTACTCTATGACAAGGAATAATTATAGATATCGGATTATGCCCAATAGCTCCACCAATAGCTTGTGCAGACATTTTTTCTTTATTTTGTATTTTAGCTACTTTCTTTGCTATTTCTCCATATGTAGTTACACTTCCATAAGGAATTTCACAAAGAATTTTCCATACTATTTGTCTAAATTCTCCTCCATTTGTTTTTAAAGGAATTTCTTTAATTTCTGGGTTTTCCCCACTAAAATATCTATCAAACCATTTTTTTGTTTGATAGAAAATTGGTAAATTATCTCGTTTTTCCATTTTTTCTTTAATATTATTGCAAAAATATTTTTGACCTTTTATCCATACCCCTATAATATTTTCCTTATCACTTACTATCGTTAATTCTCCGACAATAGATGAGTATTTCGTATAATATAACATTTTCATCACCCAAAATATGATATTTGAAAGACCTTCGTGTCCATTTTCTGAATGCGAAGGTCCGTTCTAATTATAAACGAAAAGGTTCGTCCTTCAGTGTTCGTATTTTGAACACGAAGGTTCGTCATCTATTTTAAACTTCAATTAATTCATATTCTTTAGTTCCAATGCCTAAATCTACTGCTGCATCTATTGTATGAGTTCCTTGCTTTGAATTAATTCTTTGTAATAAATGATCTTTTCCAGGGTCATCTGAACTCTTAACTAAATCTATACAAGCTTGGTCTATAGCTACTGGATCTAATGATGCTAAAATTCCAATATCTTTCATACAAGGGTCTTCAGCAACATTGCAACAATCACAATCTACAGACATATTACACATAACATTTATATAAGCTATATTTCCTTTGAAATAATTTACTACAGATGAAGCACTATCTGCCATAGATTCTAAAAATTTAATTTGGTCTGCTCTAAACATATCTTCATAAGATGCATTTTCTTGTCCTGTGCAGTGAATATATCTTTTACCTTTTCCAGAAGCAACACCTATTGATAGCTGTTTTAATGCTCCTCCATATCCTCCCATAGGATGTCCTTTAAAATGTGAAAGCACCAACATAGAATCATAATTTTCTAAATTTTTTCCAACATAGTTCTTCTTTATAACTTTTCCATTTGGAATTTCTAGTACTGTATCTGGTCCTTCTCCATCCATAATATCCACATTAAAATATTTAGACCATTCATGGCTTTCCATTAATTTTTTGTGCTTTTCTGTTGTATTTCTGGCACCGTCATAAGCTGTATTACATTCAACTATTGTTCCATTTACATACTCTACCATTGGTTTCATAAAATTTGGACGAAGATAATTTTGATTTCCTTCTTCACCTGAATGTACTTTTACTGCAACTTTTCCTGGTAATTCTTTTCCTAATTTTTTGAACATCTTAACAACACTTTCTGGTGTTAATTCCTTTGTAAAATATACTTTTGCTTTTTCCATTTTACCAACCCTCTTTCTTTCCTATTATACTTATATTACGTATATTAGCTATACTCCTTATGTTACTTATATTATTGACTTATATTTAATTAATAAACTGTTCAATTATTTATTATATCCAGTCTTTTCAATAATCTTATTACTTATTTCTTTTACTCTTTCAGTTGGTTCATAATCTACTTGACCATATACTTTTTCATGCAATTCTTTTACATTAGACTCAAGAGTAATTGGTGGTCCATACCATACTCCACCTATTGTAGCACCTTTTGTATCATATGGCCAACCTTCACTGTTAACTATTTTATAACTTGCTATTTGAGGTATTAATGCTAATATATCTCCACCTTTTATATTTGTATATACTTGTGGTAATAATGTATCAGCCAATGAATTTAATTCTGGTATACCCATTCTTTTAGCTTTATCTACTACAAGCATTAAAATATCTCTCATTCTTTCTGTTCTCTTATAGTCTCCTCCTGCTGTATATCTTATTCTTCCATATGCTAATGCTTGTACCCCGTTTAAATTTTGCTTTCCTGCTTGTGTTACATGACTAGCATTATGTCCTGTTACCCTATTTATCTCATCAATATATGTATTTATATATTTTACCTCTTCACTAGTTACATTAATACTTACTCCTCCAACAGCATTTACAATGTCTACTACAGAATCAAAATTTAATGTTACAAATTCCTTTATGTTCAAATCTAAGTTTTCGTTTAAAGTGCTTATTGCTAAAGCTGCACCACCATATGCATATGCATGTGTTACCTTATCTAAGCTCCTTCCTGTAAGTTCTAAGTAAGTATCACGATATACTGATGTTAATGTTACTTCCCTTGTTTGTTCATTAATTGTAGCTAATATAATACAATCACTTCTAGTTCCTGATACTAATTGATCTGACCTACTATCTACGCCAAAAATTGCAATAGTACGATATCCTTCTAGTTTTTCTTCTACTCCTTCTGTTATTTCTATGTCTTCTGCATTTATTTCTACATAATTAACCTTATTTAGCTTGTCATTAACATATGCTACAAGAACACCTAAAAATACAACAATTAAAACTGCTAATGTAATTAATGTCCACTTTATTATTTTTCTTTTCTTCTTTGTTGACTTTTTATTTGACATTCTACCAGTATTGTCATCTGCATCCTTATACTCTCTTTTCGTACTACGTCTTCGTGTTTGTGCATTATCTACTTCTGTGTCTTGCAATCTTTCATTATCTATTTTTCTACTTTTGGTTCGTGTACTTTCTTCTCTATTTTTGGTTTCTTTTTTCTCTTCTGTACGTGTAGCCTTTCTTTTACCTATTGTTCTTTTTTCTTTTTCTTTCATTCTTTTGGCTTTCATTTTTTTCACATCTCCTATTAATAAAATGTAAACATTTTTAATTCAATTCACTTTTAGCACAATTTAGTGCTTCTAAAATAACTTTATCCATATCATAATATTTATACTGTCCAAGTCTGCCACCAAAAATAATATTTGGATTTTCTTTTGTAAGTTCTGCATACTTTTCATATAAAGAATTATTTTTTTCATCGTTTATTGGATAATAAGTTTCTTTTCCCTTTGTCCAACTATCTGGATACTCCTTTGTAACAACTGTTTTAGGTGAAGTATTATACTCAAAATGCTTATGCTCTATAATTCTTGTATAAGGTACTTCATAATCTGTATAATTCACTACAGCATTTCCTTGATAATTTTCCATATTTAAAACTTCTGTCTCAAAGCGTAAACTTCTATATTCCAATTCCCCATATTTATAATTGTAGAATTCATCAATTTGCCCTGTATATACTATCTTTTCTGCTACATTTTCCAACTCTTCTCTATGTTCAAAGAAATCATAGTTTAGTTTTATATCTATACCATTAAGCATTTTTTCAATAATGGCAGTATATCCACCAACTGGTATTCCTTGATATCTATCATTAAAATAATTGTTATCATATATAAAACGCACAGGTAGCCTTTTTATAATAAAACTTGGTAATTCTGTAGCCTTTTTTCCCCATTGTTTTTCTGTGTAGCCTTTTACCAACTTTTCGTATATACTTTTACCTACTAAACTTATGGCCTGTTCTTCCAAATTTTTAGGTGTTGTTATTCCAGCTTCTTTCTTTTCCTCTTCTATTTTAGCTTTTGCCTCTTGTGGTGTTTTAACTCCCCATAACTTATTAAATGTATTCATGTTAAAAGGCATATTATATAACTCATCTTTATATATAGCAACAGGGGAATTTGTATAACGATTAAATTCTGCAAACTGATTAATATATTTCCAAACTTCTTCATTACTTGTATGAAATATATGAGCACCATATTTATGCACATTTATTCCATCTATGTTTTCTGTATAAATATTCCCACCAATATGCGGACGTTTATCTATCACCAAACATTTTTTACCTTTTTTATTTGCTTCGTATGCAAATACTGAACCAAAAAGTCCTGAACCAACAATTAAATAATCATACTGCTTTGAAAATACCATCATACAATCATTCCTTTCATTGTATTTTTTTAATTTGCATATTCAGTTTAAATATTCCTTTGTACTTCTTATAGAAGTTTATTAACAAATTATTCTTTGCAAATTATACCATTTACACAAGTTCATTAAAATATTCAACCGTATTTTTTATTCCATCTGCTAACAATACCTCTGGTTTCCAACCAAGCTTTTCTAATTTTGAAACATCTAATGGAGTTCTAGTAAATTTAACATATTGATTTTTATTTTCTTGAATATCAAAAATAACATCTGAATTTTCATACATATCCTTCAATAAAAATGCAAGGTCCTTTATTGAAATTTCTTCTGTTTCATTTGCAATATTATATACTTCATTTTCTTTCGTATTTACTGTAATCATAAACAATGCTATAGTTGCATCTGAAATATAACAAAATGCTCTTTTAGCCTCACCTGTACTTTTTAATACAATATTTTCTTTATGAACAACATTAGAAATTAGGTCTGACATAATTCTTCCATCATTATCTATAATCATTCCAGGTCCATATACATGAGCAATTCTTACAATTTTATATTTTATTCCAAATTGATAAGCATAGCTTACAATTAAATTTTCCGCCATTCTTTTACTTTCAGGATAACAAGATCTCAAATCTAAACAATCTAATGCACCCATATCTGTTTCTGCAACTTTTGTAATATTTTCATCTAATTTTCCATATATTTCCCTTGTAGAAGTAAATATTACTTGTGCACCACTTTCTTTTGCTAATTCTAATACATTTAAGGTTCCTATAACATTTGCATTAATAATGCCTACAGGGTCTTTTGTTATAGTTTTAGGATTTGCAGAACTTGCCATATGTATAATATAATCTATTTTTTCTGGTACATGTATTTTATCACACACATCTTGAACAATAGGAATAATATCATTCCTTTCAGAAAATTGAGTTACTTGTTCTAATTTATCTATATTTCTTACTAAAGCATAAATCTTTATATTCGCATTCATTTTATCATTTAAATACATCAAAACATACATATAATATGATGCAAGCATACCAGTTGCTCCTGTAATTAATATGTTTTTATTGTGAAGATTTTGAAAATTTATATCTTTTTCAGTTATTTTTTTTAAATCTTCTTGAATAATATGGCTTTTATACATAAGTTCTCTCCTTTGTTCATAACAATTCTTTTTACTAGTATTCAATATTACTTTTAACTTTTACTACTAATATTTAATATTGCTTTTACTACTAGTTTTCAATATTATTTTTTCTCTTGTAAATTGACTCTGCAAGTGAAACATCCTTTGGAGTTGTAATTTTTATATTATCATAATCCGTTAAAACTACGGATAAATATTGATTATATTCATGCATTAAAGTACAAGAATCTATTGAATCTGTAATACCATCTTGTTGAGCCTTAATATGCACATTATAAATATCTTTTAAATAAAAACTTTGTGGAGCTTTAGCTATAAGAGATTCATTTCTTTTTATAACAGACTTAATATTTTTATTTTCATCTATTAATACTTCTGTTTCTGTTGCATAAACACTTGATATTGCACTTCCGCTTTTCTTTTACAGTTTCTATATTGGTATTAATTAAATCATCAGTTATAAAAGGTCTAACTCCATCATGTATTAGAACTATAGAATCTTCTCCATACATTTCCTTTGCACACTTTATTCCATTAAATATTGACATTTGACCTGTTGGTCCTCCTGGAACTACTTTTGCAACCTTTTTTATGTTGTACTTTTGAAGTAAGTCATTTAAATAATCTATCCATTCAGCCTTAGATGCAACTATAATTGCATCTATATTTTTATTTTTTTCAAAATGTTCTAATGTATGTATAATAATAGGTTTCCCTTCTATTTCTATAAATTGCTTTGGCTTGTCCGTATTTCCCATACGTTTTCCTACACCACCAGCAAATATAACTGCTATATTCATTTATTAAACCTCCTACTGTTTTACTAAATACTATAATTTAATTTTCTCCATTTATTCACCACTAATATTTTTCCAATATGCTGTAACTTCATGTGTTCTTATTTGTTTATCTTCTGGTGGTAATTCCATATAATTACCATAGTGCTTAGTCAAATATGAATCATACCCTACTGGTATTTTATATTTTTCGCCTTCAAAATCTGCAAGTTTATAATTTTCAATATAAGTACTTGGCATAATTTCTTTTTCCAAATATTTCCCTGTTATACAAGTTACTGTATTAGTATTTTCATATTTTTTTACTAAATTGTCAATTGATTTCAAAATTAATTTATGGAAATTGAAATCTTCCATGATTGGTATAACCATTTTTTTAAGAACCAATTTTAACTTATTTTTAGTAACTTTTGAAATATTATCAGATTGATACATTCTTAATATTCTATGTAAAAATTTATATTTTTTATATATTTTTTTTACTTTTTCCCCATCTTCAGGTAAATAGTCTATTGGAAATACATCAATATATACTCCCATGTCATCTAATTGTTTGCAATTATTCTCAATTAATAAAGTTTCTAAGTTTACAACTTTTGCAAAAGGATAACAATAATTTTCTGTGTTAGTATAATCTTCTATCTTCATTTTGCTATTGCAGTTTTCATTAAAAACTTCTCTTAATTTATTGTAATCTTTTCTAGGTAGCATAATGTCTATATCATCATCCCATGGAATATAACCTTTGTGCCTAATTGCTCCTAATAAAGTTCCCCCACCTAAAAAATAAGTAATATTATTTTCATCGCATATTCTTTTTACTTCTTTTAATAAATCTAATTGAATTTTTCTTAATTCTTCTAATGTTACTTTTCTTTTTACTTCTATTACCTGCTTTTCATCTTCTTCATCAGTATTTTCATTAATTACTTTGCTTAAAAGTAATATTGGAAATCCTATAATTGGATTAAGCAAATATCTTTCTGTAAATGCAATTATTGAAAACATTAATATAAAAATACCGTAATTTCTATTTTTATATTTTCTAATTAACATATAGAAGCCAAGCTCAAATATAAATATATATACTATTCCATATACCACAAAACTTCTTGTATATAAAGAATCTATATTTAAATCTTTATATTTTCCATATGCCCACAAAACATCTTCATCTAAGTTAACATCTTTTGATATAACAGCTACTCCATATTTTTGTATTGCTGTACTACCTAAAGATAATCTATAACTTAAGACTTCATCTACCTTTTTAATAAATGGATTATTAAAGTTTGCATACATAAATATTAATAAAGCAGTAAATAAAGCTATTGAGACAAAACTCCATTTTGCTGTTTTATTAATTATATTCTTACACTTTTCATTTTTAGATAAAATTACTAGTAAAATGAAAAACATTGAAGAAATTAATGTAGTTCTTGAGGCTGTTAAAAAATATGTGGCTAAATATATAATTGCAATTACACCTAAATTTAAGGTCTTTATTTTGTCATATTTAAGAAATACATATTCTGCTGTAAGCCATAAAACTATTCCAGCAAAAATATTTGGATGTGTTAAATAAAAATTATATCTAGCTTGCTTTGCTATTGTATATGATACCACTACATTTCCTATACCAGTAACTAAACTAAATAAAAAAGCTATAATGTGTATTAATAACAATATAAATGTTGAATAAAAAATATATTTAATTGCTTTTTTTATATCGACATCTTGTGCTCCAAATATAGCTAAATAGCAAAAAAGAATGTTATAATCTCTACATATATATGATGTATATAATGTTAATGCACCAAATATTACAAGAATTAAAATTTTCTTTTTTGTATATTTTTGAGATATAAATTTAATACCAAATAGAACAAGAATTATTACATCTAATAATAAATCTATATATTTATTTACATCGAATAAAGTAGTTCTAGAGAAAAAGAAATTTACAACTAATAAAACTATGCCTATATAGTAAAACTTATTAATGTTCTTTTTCATTTTAAACTTCATTCCTTTCATACTCTAACTATTTTTCAAAACTACTCTTTTCTGGAAAAAGATTATTAAACTGTTCTTTTATATCATCTCTTAATCTTACAAAAGTTTCTTCTGATATATCTTCTGAATCATTTAAACACATTATTTTATATTTATTATTTTTAAATATCTTTTTAGCATCATTTTCATTTTGTAACATATAAAGTTTTCCGAAATGATATTTTCTAGGGTTAAACTTTCCACTAGCTAACTGCCAATCTTTTATTAGCCATTGATTTAAATCTTGCCTTAAGTCTCTAAATTTATGGCTACATGTATAATCTAATTCGTCTTTTTCTTTACTCCAGATTTCTTCATATGTACTTTTTAATAAATTTGAAGATATGTGAAACTGATAAAAACCAGTAAAATTCTCCCATGGATATAACAATACGCTTTTTATATTCTGAATTCCATATTTGAAATTAAAATATTTAAAAACATTTTGTTTTATTTGTTTATTCTTTTTATAATAATGATTAATTATTCCCATATTGTTCATTTGAATAGATGCAATTCCCATTTTATCTTCTTTTATAATAGGTGATAAAATCGCTGTATCACATGGTATACCATTTTTAAAAAAGTCTGTTGGCTTTACTTTGTTAATAACAAATACATCATCATTAAAATAAACAAATTGTTCCTGTAAACTTTTTATTCTATGTAGATTTAGTTCTATTGTATTTGAGTTAAAAGTTGGCAAATATTGTTCTGGTATAAAATCTTTGTGATTTACAATATTTAATTTTGGATTATTAACATTTAAAAATTCTGGTAGATGTCCCCATGTAACAAAATGGATTTTATTTACCCAAGGAGCGTATTTTTCAACTCCTCTAAACCAATACTTTAAATTGTCCCAATCTCTAAATCTTACTTCTCTATTATCATTATATAAATCATTTCTATATTTCATTCTTTCTTCTCGCCATTTAGGGTCATTTCCATCTACCCATAAAATGACAAAATCAATTTTATCTTCCATTTTATATACCTTTTCTTTTATTTTAATTTTCGATACTCTATTATACTTTTTTAAACTCTTCCAGTAAATTTCCTATATAATAACCAAAACATTCTAA
>CANQSP010000050.1 GCA_947626555.1 uncultured Clostridia bacterium
TTTAATAATGAAGCAGAGCCAGTGGAGGAAGTAATAGTATTTGTCATACTTAATAGTAAATGATTAACTATAACAATTAAAACTAAAGCGATTGCTTGTACTGCACTTATTTTATTTGTCGACATAGTAAATTTCCTTTCTTTATAAATTCAATACATTATGTGTTATTTCTCATTATGATATTTCCATTGCATACTAATATGCTGTTGTTTACGTTCTCTTTTAGTATTAAGGAAATCAGAACGTTTTTCTCTTTTCCACATAGGTGAAAGAAAATATCCTTTTGAATTCATACTCATTGCAGGTAAATATGGAGATAAATAGTAAACTCCAAAAGATTTTATGCTTGTTAAAATTAAGAAATGTATAAATAAAGTAATGCCTATACCTAAAAAACCTGCAAAAAATCCTGCAAATATATACCAAAATCTAGCTATTCTAAAATGAAAACTCATATAGAAATCTGGAACTGCAAAAGAGGCTATACCAGTAATTGAAACTATTATTATTAAAATAGGAGTTACAATATTTGCATCAACAGCTGCTTGACCTAGAATTAAAGCACCTATAATACCTAATGTAGGTCCAATGGGAGAAGGTACTCTTAGTGAGGCTTCTCTTATTAATTCAAAAGATAGTTCCATAACTACAATTTCTAGTATTATTGGTAGTGGTACGTTTTGTTTGGACGAAACAATAGCAAATAGTAATTCCGTAGGAAGCAGTTCTTGGTGAAATGTAGTAATTGCAATGTATACACCAGGAAGCAATAAACTTATTAATAAGGCTAAAATTCTTATAAATTTAAGTAAGTTTGCAAATTGGAATTTTAAATTTATATCTTCAGAAGATGATAAAAAATCTGGAAAAGTAGCTGGCATTATAAGAACATAGGGGCTTCCATTAACTATTACTGCCACACGACCTTCTAGAATATAATTAGATGCGTTATCTGGTCTTTCGGTTGCTATAATTTGAGGAAGACTATATCTACTATCATCTTCAATTAATTGTTGTAATTGACCTGAAGAAATTAAATAATCTATTTCAATATTATTTAGTCTATATTTTACTTCCGCAACCAAATCAGAATTTGCAATATTTTTCATATAGCATATACCGCATTTTGTTCTGCTAAGTTTTCCAACACTTATATCTTCAATAACTAAATTTTCATTATTAATTAATCTACGTAATATAGATGTATTAGTACGAATAACTTCAGTAAAAGCTTCTTGGGAACCACGTATAACAACCTCATTTTGAGGAGATTCTACGCTTCTTTGCTTAAAACCTTTTACCTCAATATTGAATACAGTATCAACAGTATCAATAAAAAGGGCACAATTTCCTGAATTTACACCAGGAATTATCTCATCAAAATTTTTAGTTTTTTCTACGCTATTTTGTGGGAGTAAACAACTTGAAATATATTCTATAATATCAAATTTTTTTACTCTTCTAATAGTAATATTATTTGTAACTGATTCTGATACGATTCTATCTTGTTCACCTTCAAAAGAATTTGCAGCATTTTTCATCATTAAAGGTTTTAAAACAAAATCATTGATTAATTTAGAATCCACCATACCATCTATATACAGTAAAAAAGCTTTATATTGCTTATTTCTAGCAGTTAAAATAAAATCTCTTATTATAATGTCACTGTTTATTAAAGTATTGTACTTTACTTTTATATATTCTAAGTTTTTATCTAAAGATGTAAATAAAGTTTGAGAATCATTTGTAGAGCTATTTTTCATATTATTAGAATTATTTGAACTACTTTCATCATCTAATTTATCCTTATTGTCTTGTGAAGAATGTGCATCTGAAATAGAAAAGTTATATTCTTTTTTAGGTTGCCATTTTAATAAATCTATTAAGTTTTTTATTACACTCATTAGTAAATGTCCTTTCAAAGTATAATTTCATTTTTCTTATGGTTTCCAAAATTGTTTAAATTATGCAGAGTTTTTTGGGGACGGTTCTAAAAATCCGGATTTTTGTGCCAGATGAAATTTAGAATAAATTTAAAAACAGTTAATTTTAGAGATAGACAAAAAATTATCTTGTAATAAATTACAACATATGATATAAAATAATAGCAAGGAGGAAAACAAATGAAAATTATATACAAAAATATTGTGATGGAAATAGAAGAAAATCAAAGAGTAAGGGATGTTTTTATAGAAAAATTAGAAGAAGATAAAAACATAATAGCTTGTAAGGTAAATAATGAAATAAAAAGTTTAAATTATGAATTAAAAGAGAATGATCAAATAGAGTTGATAGATACTTCTACTAGAGATGGTGGAAGAATATATACAAGAGGTCTATTATTTATAATGGCAAAAGCATTTAAAGAATTATATCCCGAATTATTACTTACAGTAAACTATCAGTTGTCTAATAGTATGCTTTGTGAAATACACAAAACTATTCCAACAGAAGAATTAATAAATAATGTAAAACAAAAAATGCAAGAAATTATAGATAGAAATATAGAAATAAAAAGAGTTGAAATGTCAAAGCAAGAAGCTATTGAATTTATGGAAAAAGAAAATACTATAATAGGAAAAATGCAAATTGAAAATCAAGAAAAGTCAACTTTTTCATTATATTTTTGTGAAGAATATTATAATTATTTTTATGGAGTAATGCCAATTTCAACAGGATATATAAGATTATTTGATATTATGAAATATAATGATGGATTTTTAATAAGATATCCGGATAAAAAGTCTCCAAATGAAATTAAAGAATATAAAGAAACAAAAAAGCTATTATCATCATTGAAAGAATATGAAGATATTTATAGAATTTTAGGACTTTACACTTTAGATAAAGTAAATAAAATGATAAGAGAAGGCAGGGAAAAGGAGTTAATTCTTCTTTCAGAAGCTTTACATGAAAAGAAGATTTCTCAAATTGCAGATAAAATAGCACAAAATAAAAATAAAAGAATTATTTTAATTGCAGGTCCATCATCTTCAGGAAAAACTACCTTTGCAAAAAGATTGGGAATACAGTTACGTTTAAATGGATTGAAGCCAAAAACAATATCTGTGGATAATTACTTTGTTGAAAGAGACCAAACTCCAATAGACGAGCTGGGAAATTATAATTTCGAGGCCTTAGAGGCAGTTGATTTAAAATTATTTAATAGTCATCTAGTAAAGCTATTAAATGGTGAAGAAGTAGAAATGCCAAAATTTAACTTTAAAGAAGGTCATAAGGAATATAATGGCGATAAAATGTCTTTAGCAGATGATGAAATACTTGTTATAGAAGGAATTCATTGTTTAAATGATAAACTAACACCAGAAATTCCAAAAGAGCAAAAGTTTAAAATATATATTAGCGCATTAACCGTTCTTAACATAGACTATTATAATAGAATTTCAACAACAGATACAAGAGTAATAAGAAGAACAGTTAGAGATAATCAATTTAGAAGTTATGATGCAGAAAAAACTTTGGCAACATGGTACTCAGTATCTGAGGGAGAAGAAAAGAATATATTTCCATTTCAGGAAGAGGCAGATGTGATGTTTAACACATCGCTAATTTATGAACTAAATGTTTTAAGAGAGTATGCAATTCCTTTGTATGAAAGCATAAGTAAAGATAGCCCAGAATATTCAGAAGCCAAAAGATTGTGCAGATTTTTAAAGTATTTTGAACCAATTGGAATAGAAAATGTGCCTAAAAATTCATTATTGCAAGAGTTTATAGGAAAAGGAATCTTTGATTACTAAAATAAAAACATTAATTTGGAAAAATAAAGAAAAAATATATGGTTTATTTATAGATTATTATATAGTTTATTATATATAATTATTAACTATATAATTATATAGAGTGAAGAAAAGGTATGAGTATGGAAAGAAAGTTTACAGAAATTGACGAAGAATTTATTTGTGAAAATTGTGGAAGCAAAGTAGGAAAATTAGGCTATTCTTGTAGAAATCATTGTCCGGTATGTCTACATTCTAAACATGTAGATATAAATCCAGGTGATAGAATGGAAAAATGTCATGGCATTTTGGAGCCAATAGGGGTAGAAATAGATAGCAAAAAAGGTTATGTTATCATTTTTAAATGCAAAAAATGCGGAGCAATAAGAAGAAATAAAGTTGCTAAAGATGATAATATGGATTTAATTATAAAACTAACAGCAAATCATTAAACTATTAGGGACGGGGTTAAATAGTTTAGTGGATAATTATTTTATTGCAAAACATGAATATATTATTTATTTAGTAACTCCCAACTGCATAATAGCTTGTAAAAAAAATTTATTTATGCAAAACAAGTTTTGCAAAATAAATTTTTTTACAATCTATAATTTGTTGGTCCCCACAAAATGTTACTAAATAAATAATATATTAATGTTTTGCTAATATTTTTAATTTATTTCCACTAAACTATTTAACCCCGTCCCTAATAGTTTAATTAAATTTCTCTATTCATATTTCCGTTAGTATAATTTTTTCCTTCCATACGATTTCCAGAAGAAACTGTACTAATAATATTATTTATTTCATCAATAGTTTCATCTAAAACATCAATTCTATATGAAGATGCATTAAAACAAGTAGGTGAAAGTGATAGAATTTTACTATTATAGATAGTTGTAATTGTTTGAATTCTATCTGGTAGAACTCTAAAATAAAATCCCATTCTATCTTTTAAATAATATTTTTTTATTCCATTTTCATTGTTTTCTAGACATCTTGTTTTACAATTAGGATAGCATTTATTTGTATTTCCTAAAAGACAGTAATTAGTAGTCATTAAAGGAATTGCACCATATACAATTAGTTCTGCATTATTTTCTAAAGATATAGTATTACATAAGCTTAGTGTACTTTCTTTATCAAGTTCTGGAGATATAGTAAATGTGCGTATTCCCATATTTTTTAATTCATTTTTGGTATATAAATTATAAATATTTAAAGTGTAATTTGCAATATATTCAAATTTATTTCCATATTGTTTCTTTATTTCTTTAATAAAAGTTCCGCAAGAAATATTTGAAACTACAAAACCTTTAATTTTATAATTATCAATAGACTTTTCTATTAAATTAGAAAGTATGTTTTTGTAATTTGCTTTTTCAATGCTTGGAAGATATATGTAAACATTAAACTTTTCACAAAGGGATTGTAAAGTTGTAATATACTTTTTACCTTCAAAATATTTTAATGGTATATAAACATTATCTATGCCTTTTAATTCAGTATAATCATAATCTAAATTTAAAATATTCAAAAGTAAAGAAAGTTTAGTTCTTTCTTGAACTGTTTTTGTGTCTTTGTAGATATTAAAGGGAAGCTCTAAGTTGCTTGTTCTACCAATTTTACTAATAGCTGTTTGTAATATTTGTTCTAATATATTTCTTCTAAGTTCATTTAAGGAACTAATAGAAGGAACAAATACATTTTTATCTAATATTACTTTAATATTTTTAAATTCGAAAATTGTATTGCCAGTTTTGTTAAGTTGAGAGCAAATTCTTTCCTCATCAATAGGTTTTGAAGTAGCTTCTACAGGTATAATGCTAGAGATAGCAGTTACTTTAATTCCTTTAAATAAAGGATTTTGAATATCACATACTTTCACATCTAATTTTATAGGAGTGTTCAATTTCACAGTAATTTTTGCATCTAAAAATACCTTTTTATTCTCTTTTTGATAAGATTCGTATGCTGTAGTAGAAAGCTCTTTTGACTCAACTTTAAAAATTTTATCACCAATTTTTATATTCCCTTTCATTCTACCAATTTCGATTAAGCCTTCATTTGCAGTTGAAATATTTTTGTTATGAGATATTAATTCAGATACAGTGTATTTAGATGTTTCGTGTTCAAATTGAATTGTATCTCCAATGGAAAGACTATTATCTAAATTTAATAAAACGTGTCCTTTTTGAGGCTTAATATTAGCTACATTTCCTAAATATATTCCCATATGATTTTGTTTATCTTTAAATACAAGTTCTTTATTGGGTTTTATATCTAAATGTCCAGTTGAAAAACCACCGCGATTAAATACTTGCAATAAATCTTTTTTATCATTTTCTTGAATTTTATATGGAGATGATGAGTAAGCTAAATCTATATATTTTCTGTAAATTCTTGTAACAGTTGCAACATATTCTGGGGACTTCATTCTTCCTTCAATTTTGAAACAATTAACACCTGCTTGTATTAGTGCAGGAATATAATCTAATCCGCATAAATCTTTTGTACTTAATAAATAGCCTTTAGATAAACATTTAGCATCAAAGGTAGGGTGGTTACTATGAGCACTATAAGTGTCTAAAGTAGGAATGTTACTATTATTGATGCCATGAGCATCAGAAGTAGCTGAAGTAAGTAAAGAGTTTGAAGAAATTAGTTCATAAGGAAGTCGACAAGGCTGAGCACATTTTCCGCGATTTCCGAGAACGACCTCCGACCATACTAGAGAACAAACATTGACCAGAATAAGATATACATAAAGCACCATGTATAAAAGTTTCAATTTCAATGTTTGAATTACTACATATGTATTGAATTTCTTCTAAGGATAATTCTCTTGCAAGAACCACTCTTTTAAATCCTAATTTTTCACATTCTAATACACCATCTAAGTTATGAACAGTCATTTGAGTACTTGCATGAACATGAAGATTTGGAAAATTTTTTATTAAAAATTTAGCAAGACCTAAATCTTGAACGATAATTGCATCGATTCCACACTCATATGCGTATTTTGCAACTTCTATTGCAGAATTAAATTCAGAATCTTTAATTAAAGTATTTAGAGTTAAATGTGTTTTTACATTTCTAAGTTTAGCGTATTTTATAGCATTTTGCATATCTTCTAATCCAAAATTTGTAGCAGAAGCTCTGGCATTAAAACTATTGGCACCAAAGTATACACTATCAGCACCATTTTGAACAGCTGCTTTTAAACATTCAAAATCTCCAACAGGAGACAATAATTCAACTTTATTCATCTTTTATCATTCCTTTAAGGCAAAAGTTAACTAAAAAAATTATTTTGGTTAAAAAGGACTTATCTATAACCAATTATATTGTAACACAAAAAAGCAAAATTGAATACTATAATATATAAAAGAAAAAGGGAGGTTATTCAATATGCAAGAAGAAGTTAGAAATTGTGGTTGCAATAATTGTAACAATAATGGAGGATTTTTAAATAATCTATTTGGTGGATGTGGTTGTGGTGATAGTGAAATATTATTCTTTATAATAATATTCCTATTACTATTTACAAATTTTGGTTGTGGATGTAACAGAGGTTAAAGCAAAGCCTTTTTAGGCTATATTGTAGAAAAAATGGTTTTGTGAAATTCATATGACCAAAGAAATATAACTACTGAAAAAACTATATGGTATATAGTATTAAGTTTAGATGGAAATTTTTTAATAGCAAAAAATAAGAATGCACCTTAGCTATTAAGGTGTATTTTTATAAACTTGCTATAAATTGATATAAAATACTTTAAAATACATTTTTTGGACAATTTTCAAAATAGAAAAAACAACATATTATAAGGTATATCTAAGAAACTTTTAGTAGATAATAGTATTATGGAGAAAGGGGAATTTTTGCAAGATGAAATCTTTTTGTATAAAAACAAATAATTCTCAAGTAATAGACTATCTTCTAAAAAGTTTAGATTCAATTCTTTTAGAAAATGTATATTATATAAATAGAAAATTTAAAATATATGAAAATGTTATAATACACTATAATGGAGATAATATAAGTGAATTTTATGAAGTTCTTTCTGATATTATTTCTAATTGCATAATTTTATACTATGAGCCAATTTGCTTGAAAAATATAATAAACTTTAATTACTTCTATTTTGAAAAAATTGAAAAAGACATAATAGAAGAAAATTGTTATGAATATATGGATTCAGATGAAGATGAAAGCCTAAAGTATAGAAGAGAAGAAATTTGGCCTCAAGTTATGAATTATTTGACAGAAAATAAAAAAATGATATTAGATGGATTTGTTTCTTTTAGATTATCAAATTATATAAAAACATTAGAAAGTATAGTAGATTATGCTGTAAATAAGTATGTTATAGACAAAGAATATACAGAATTTATAGACTTATTAAAAATATATGTCGAATCAAAAGAATCTAAACAAAAGTTATTGCATTTAGTATATACAAATGGAGAATCTATATTATTAGATGAAAATAAAAATATGATACCTTTAACTGACCATGCCTTTGATTCTAAATATTTGTCTGATATAACTTTTTCGTCTAATGATTATGCATTAAATACTTTACTTACTATATTGCCAGAGAGGATAGAAGTGCATATAATAGGATTTGAAGATGATTTCATCAACACTTTAAAATTAATTTTTGGAAAAAGAGTTTTTATATGTAAAGAGTGTAATATATGTAGAACTTACAGGATATTAAATAATGTAAAAAGTTAAACTATAGGGGACGGGGTTAAATAGTTTAACACTTTTGTAGTTTTATAAAATAATAATTAAACTAATAGGGACGGGGTTAAATAGTTTAGCATAATTTAAAATATATGCTTATTTGCAAAACATTAATATTAATATATAATATTAATATTAATGTTTTGCAATAATTTAGATTAAGTTTTATTTAATCTTGCTAAACTATTTAACCCCGTCCC
>CANQSP010000051.1 GCA_947626555.1 uncultured Clostridia bacterium
TCATTATTATATACATTTATAATTCTGTTTTTAACATCAAGATTTGCAAATATAGAAGCATATACTGCTAAATTTCCTCCTTTTGAATGTCCTCCTAACCTTATTTTCTTATTTGGATATTTGGCTGCAATATTCTCTAAATAATTTTTTGCATCTATCTGTGATTCTAGATGGCTTTTAAAACTCATATTAAAGTCTTCTTTCCATCCAATTAATGTATTATCAGTTCCTCTAAAAGATACATATATTGTATTGTCTGGTAAAATTATTGTAACTGCAGAGAATTGTTCTTCTAGTTTTGTTTCCATTTTAGTTACATTTTCTACTGCTACCATTCCTTCAAACCTTTTACTTTCTCCAATTTCTGGGAAAAGTACAGCATCGTCTTCCCATAATATTTTTAAATTTTCCTTGCCTTTCTTTATAAATCTTTTACTTAATTCTTTAATTGTTACCATTTCTTCTTCCTTCATTAGACTCTCTAATGGGAAATATGAAAATCTATTTAATATTAAACTATCTATTTCATTAAATTCAGATTCATTTAAGCTAAGGTCTCCTCTCCATTTAACATAATCAATGATATTAGCCATATTACATTTATTTCTCCTTCTTTTTTTATAATCCATATTTATTATTCCTACTACTGTAATATCATAAATTCAATGTATTTGCAATAAAATATAACATAAATTAGCATTTTCTAAATTTTTAAGATTAAATTTTACTTATGTATTAGTTTATATTATCAAAATTTTGTGCAACTCGACATAGGAATCAAAATAAAGATGTTGGTAACGAAATATTACCAACATCTTAACAAATTATTGTTTATCAGTTATTTTTGTAGGGTAAAATACATTTTTCAAATTTTATCAAGTCAATACTTATCTCTTCCTTGTTTTTTAACTTACAAATGTCATATACATCATTATATATGACTGCAAATAAAGATAATAAGCAAAGTGCAAAAATCGAAAAATTAGTTAATATTAAAAAAAACATACTATTCCTCCTTAAAATAATGATTTTACATTTGTTGCTATATAAACCAGTGATGTAAAACAGGATAATAAAAATTTAGTTAGCATATTAACTAAATGTATAGGTATTATACTATATTTTATATATAATTTCAACGTTTATTTACTATTATTTTCTACAGATTTTCCCTCATCTAGCAATTTAATTCCTTTTTCATTAAATATTTTAATTTGCTTAGATTTCTTTTCTTGCCATTCATTTGAATTAATAGTATCTAATCCAATTATTGCCGTTCCAACATCTTTATTGCTCCCAAATATTTTAGTCGCAAGTTGTGCTTCCAAATGTTCAGAAACAAATTGTTCATCTTGCAATTCTTGACTTTTATAAATTTGTGTCTTAAAGTCTAATGTATTTAAAAATTTTAATTCTCTTTTAAATAGTATAGGAGAAATCATATATATAGCATCTTTATCAATGAATTTATAAAATCCCTCCGCTTGCATCATTCTTATTCTATCAATTGCATCTAATAAATATAAATTAACTGTATTCATTGTTTTAGATATTCCCATTTTTGCAAACATATCATGTAAATCAACTGGCATATGCAAATGAATAGTGTTACCTGAAATTCCATATGAAAACATCTTATTAATTTTAGTATGAGTTTCATGTGGTCCTTGTGTTGAATTTATCTTTTCTTGTAGATAGCTTCTAATACTTTCTTCATTGTCTCCTACTTGTCTTAAAATATCTTGTATCTTTTCTTCACTTAATAAGTCTATTTTCCCAAGTAAATTATTTATAATTTCTTCATTTTCGGCAGTTCTCATTGAAAATAATACATTCTTTATTTCTAATTTCTTCAATTTAAACACCTCCACCACTTTTATTATAGCAGATTTTTATAATATTTTCAATTTGGTTCATGTTATATATGTTTATAAACTTTATAAAATATCTTTTCTATTTTTATTTACAATAAAATATATGTTTAGTATAATATTTCCATAAATAATGAATTTGGAGGTATATATGAAATATATACAATACTTTTTTAGACTCATAAAAAACATTGTAAAAGGTATTTTTATGAGGTCAATTCCGTTTTTATCAATTATATTAGTGTTTATTGTTTATTTTATAGCCGATGGTTATACTTTAGAAGATTTGGGATTTGATGAAATAAATCTTAATCCTTTCGATTATTGTAATTTAACTGATGTAGACTATACAGCAATATTGCATGATGATCCGAACGGAAAAGCAAACGTAGAGATTACTGAATATCTAACATTTGATGTGCATGCTGCATCAAAATCAAATACATATAAAGAACTTTGGCGAGAACTACCAGAAGACTATGTTGATGGATTAAGAGTTACTTATGATGTAAAATCTGTTACTCAAATATTGGATGATGGCACTGAAATTCCTTATTTAGAAACTTCAAAAATGTATTGGGATGATGAAGATTATACCCAAAGTTCAACCAAAAGATGGCATCATAGTAAGGGTACTGGTATTTATCCTGATAACGATGAATCATTGTTAATATATATTCCTTGGACATATAGGGAAAAACTAAAATTTAAAGTTGTATATTCAATGAATAATGCTGCATTAAAGTATAATGATTGTTCTGAACTTTATTTAAGTATGTATTCTGGAAATAGCATTACAAAATTAAAATCATATAAAGCTCAAATTCTTATTCCTAATAAAATAATGCCAACTACATACCATACATACACATTTGGTACAGCAAATGTACGTCTTCCCTACACTGAATCTAGCTCTATAAATCCTGGGTATCATACCTTTTTAATTAACTTAGATGAATCAAATTTAAAATTCAATTATCATAATCGTTATATAGAATTTTGCTTACTTGCATATGGTAATGATAAACACATATTTACGAAAAATGCACCTAATAATTATTATTCAGATGAAAACGCATTAGAAGAATGTATTGCAGAAGATGAATATTATGCAACTCAAAATCAAAAATTCTTTATATATAAAACAGTACTTTTAATAGGTTCTATTTTACTTTCTATTTTCATAATATATAATGCAAAAAGAAAGTATGAAAAAACTAAAGAAAAGTGTAACTTATATAAACCTGAAACAGATTATGAATATTTTAGAGACATACCAAGTGACTTGGATCCAATTTTTGCATCGGAACTTGTATTTATGAATGATCCATTTAATGAAAATAAAGAAAAACAAGAAGAATATGCTGCCATATTACTTAGTTTAGTAAGAAAAAAATATGTTAAAATATCTAAAAATGACGATACAAAAGATTGGGACAAATACAATACATTAATTACTTTAGAACCTATATATGGTAACTATGTAACTTTAAATGAAACTAGTACTTCTAATGAGAATATCAATTCATCTAGTTCTACTAATGAACAAGATGAAACTACTTATATAACAATAAATAAAGAAACTGGTGCTAAATTAGAACCACTTACTACTTCTGAAAGACTTTATTTGCAACTATTAGAAAGACATGCAAGAGTTTATAATAATTCTATTACATTAGATAAGTTGCAACAACTTATAAATAAAGATTATCAATATACAAATTCATTTGTAAAAGATATAGAAAAGAAACCTGCTTTGGAGGAAGGCGTAGCACAAGGATATTTTCAACAAACAAATTATGATACTTTAAAAAAAGAATTAGATATGAGAGCTAAAAATAGCCTGATTTGGGCATTAGTATTACTTTTTGCTGTAAATTTTATTTCTTATTTTACTCCTATGGCATTAAGCTTTGGAGCATACACAATATTAGGTATTGCTTTATTTATTAAATATATGTATTTCACTTCTAAATCAGGTAATTTAATTTTATTTACGCAATTTGGTGCAAATGAACAAGCTAAATGGCGTGGTTTATATAACTTCTTAAATAGTGATACTTTAATTAATGAAAAAGAAGTTCAAGATTTAGTATTGTGGGAAAAATATTTAATTTATGCAACTGCTTTTGGCATTTCCGAAAAGGTCGTAAAAGCAATAAAAATTCATGCAACTGAGCTAAATATAAATAACAGTTTGATATTAAATCATTATTGTTATATTCATTCAGCTCATTTTCACCGAACTGCAAAATCTTTTGGTCGTTCTCTTCATACAACATCACGCGGTGGCGGTTTTGGAGGACATGGCTACGGCGGTGGCGGTCGTGGCGGAGGAGGCCGGTGGCGGTGGCCATTAATTTCTTAATTTTTTAAAAATAAAAAGGGCTGTAAATGAACTCTACCCTTTAAAGTATACACTAATAAAAAAGAGGTGTATACTTAATGGATAGAGTTCAAAAAGTCCCTTTTATAGTAATATATCTTTTAATTGCAAATTGTCTAAATTAATATTTAATTCTTTTTCAATTTTTGATTTATTGAATGTTTTGTAAATTGTTTTTGAAATATATTTTTCTGCAAAATTAATTATTTCTTTGTAATCTTTGATGTCGTCTGGAAAATATATTCCTCCCTCATTTTTGTGTTCAATCATCCAGCATGTAGCAGATAAAGCAGACATAGCAACAGGTGTAATAGTCGGAGTTTGCCAAAATGATGATTTTTTATCTTTATATAGAAATCTACTTTCTATCCTATTACCTATCCATACTGGGGCGAATTTACTTCCTAGTAATAATACTCCCACATATTCTGTGCCATTGTCTATATTTTCTTTATATATAATTTCTGCTTCTTCTGGATATTTTATACCTCTTACAATTGAATTTCCTATTGGGCTGTCAATATCTTGAGGTTTATTTATGTCTGGATGTAAATAATCATTTACTCTAGCTTCTTTTAAATATTTTACTGCAAAATCACAAGGTGAATACAAGAAAATAACCGTTGGTCTATATACAATATTTTCCCCTATTTTTACTTCGAGACTTTTAGCAATAGTTATTGTTTCTTCATGTGGTACAATAAAACCTTCAAATTTGCCTTTAGGATAATACGTTTTAGCCATTTTGTCTATTGCAATATCTTTAAATTCCAAAAATCCATTTTTTAAATCTACAAAATTGCACTTATCATTATAATTTATTTTTTCAATTGTACCAATATTAACAGTTGCATTACTTAACATTTCAAAGAAAAATGAATCAATAGACCAAGTATTATATAAGATATTCTTATCAAACCTATCTTTTACCTTCTGTAAATCATTATCGTTTACATGGATTTCATTCAAATCAAGTTCACATGCAAGTTCATTAAATTTATTTTCTTCTAGTAGTTTATGTAATTTTAAATCCTTATTAAATTGAGTCCTTACAATATATTCTAAACCTGCTTTCACAAAGTGTGAAACCAATCCTGGATTATTTCCATGTTGCAATACTATTGGATATTTGTTAATAGTACTATCTTTTATTAGTTCATCTCGTAACTTATTCTTTTTTATATTTTCTTCGAAAATACTATACCAATTATCACTCCAGTCTGTCTCTCCTGTATTTAAATACATTACATTTTTCTTAGCACACCATTCAATAAAATCTTTGGTACCAACAGAATCAGCAAAATCAATTAAAAGATCTCCTTCTTGTAAATATTGTGAAAATATTTTTTGATAATTGGCTCTATTAATATCAGCTACTATAAAGTTACCAATGTTACCACCAAGTTCGAGAAAAAAAGTATACTCAAGTTTATTCCTTGATATTACAAAATATTTATTTTTATCATACTTTATCTCTTTAGAAATTTTTTCAAAAAAACTTTTTCCTACAGCACCAAAACCTAATTGTACTATTTTGTTTTTAAATTCAATCATTATTTTATATTTCTTCCTTTTCTAAATAATCTAATATCTTTTTCTTTAATACTAACTTATTTACACTAGAATATCCGTCTGTTAAATAAAATTCTATTCCTGCATCTTGAAATTTAAGAAATATTTTTCTTAAATCTCTATTAATTTCATTTCCTACAACTATTATCTTTTTTATACCATTTTGAGTGAAATACTCAATAGATGGAATATCTTGTCCATATAAATCCCAACTATTATCAAAAATACTTTTTTTATCTCTATATCTGTTAATACGTGAACTATCTAATAGAAATGCAGGATTTGCATCGTTTGGTATTTCTATTTTTTTTAGTTTTTCAGCACCATTTATTAAACTGCTTTCTACTATGTATGTGTCTGTTGTGGCTTTGGAACCATTTTGTTCATCTGTGCCATTAAATATAGGTATTGGTCTATAACCAATATGTACTAAGCCTATACCTAATTCTATACTCTCTTTTCCTGTCAAATCTATAAATATTGCAGTATCATTCTCATACTTATCCAAGAACTTTACTTTTCTATCAACCCAATTGCTAATAGGTTTCCTATTATAAGTATCAATTGCTACAAATGGAACAGGTCTAACCCACTCCACCCATTTTTTAGCAAAAGGTGCATATATTTCATATATTTCTTTTCCTGTCATACCTACTACCTTCCTTTTAATACTTTTATTTTTGTAGATTATTTTATCCTTTAATTAATACTGGAACGTCAGCTGCATAGGAATCAATTCTTGGATAGTTACTCATTCTTGCATAATATCCAGCGTGTTTCCCTTCAATTGTATATGATCCAAGGCATATATGATATTCTTTTCCGTCATCTGCTTTTATTGGTTTACTGATGAATTTCTTTTGCGCTATATATTGTTGAGGATGCTTTTTTACATCTCGTATAATTTTTTTATATTCATCACCTTTGCAGGCTTCTTCAATAGAAATTCTTTCACCTACTCTACCGTAAATAGGCTTATAAATAAAATTTTGTCGTGAACCTACATCTTTTGCCTCAATTGTTTCTGGTAAAAGACTTTTCCATGTTTTCATACTAATACCAGCATGTTCTAAATCATTCCAAACAAAAGGAAATTTTTTGCTTTGTGCATATATACTAATAGAATGATTACATGATTTTGTTGTTGTATTAAAGTATCCATCCCATGTACGAGGTTTCATTTGGATAAGCCACTCTAATGGAGTAAATCTAAAAATTAAATCTATATTTTGTTCGTTATTCTCTAGAATACAATAAGCTTGTTTATCTTTAAATTTTATATGATCAGCAGCACCATAAATAATTTTATAACCTTCTTTTTCTAATCTATCTCCCATAAATTGCATAACTTGTCTATCATCACTAAAACAAGTACAATGTATAAGCATTATTGTACCTTTTTTATTCAATTTGTCATTTATAGCATTCACCATCATTTCACCAAAAGAAGTATAATAAAGTTTTGGTAAATCAATAGTTTTTCGTGCTAAATCGGGTAATAATGAACTTTCAGCAAAACCACCAGGTACATCACTATTAACTTCAGTTACCACCCAATTATTATCTATGCTGGGATGAAAATCATATCTCATAAGTCTTATATTTTTACTTTTGTCATAAGTTTGCATGTTAGGTATTTGTTTTATTATTTCCCTAGGTAGAGCTAATTTTTTTATCATTTTTTTATTTTTATTTATACATTCCTCAGCTAATCTTGTTTCTTTATCTAACAGTTCTGTTAACTTTATTACTTCCTCGTTTTCTTGTTTTGATAATAACAATACATATTTTGCTAAAGTATTACTATCATAAAATTGAGGATCCCATTTATAACAATTAAACATTGCATTTAGTCTATAATTATAATATTTTTCTTCAGGAATTTTTAAGAGTTCCATAAGCAATCCTTTCTAATATTTTATAGTTAAATAATAATTTTATTTTCTTTATTATAACATAGTTAAAAAGAACTTATCAATTTGATAAGCTCTTTTTTATTTATAACTTTTATTGTTTATTATTTTTATTGTTCATTATTTCATCATTCTTATTATTTTCTTCTAAAATATTTTTAGATTCTTTTTTAATTCTTATATCTAATGTTCTCATTCTAATAAATAATATAATAACAGCTATTATTGCAATACTTATTAAAATGGCTAGATATTCGTTTGTTCCTAGTTGTGGAATTTTGCTATCAAGAATATTTTCATTGTTATTGTTGTTTCCATTAACATTACCACCAGTTGTAGAATTTGTTAAATTATTTGTTGTATTATTTCCAGTTGTATTTGTATTAATATTTGGATTTACTACTGGAGGATTGTTAGGATTATTTGGATTATCTGGCGTATTAGGATTGTCAGGGCTATCAGGATTATCTGGAGTATTAGGGTTGTCTGGG
>CANQSP010000052.1 GCA_947626555.1 uncultured Clostridia bacterium
TGTGGTTGGCGATGTATACCTCCACTTCGGACTTTCACCGATTAACTAAACGACATGCCCGTCGCACAAATAAAAAACAGAGCATGGCAACTCTGTTTCTCTACTAATTAATTTTAAACACAAAAATAAATTTGCTTAAATTAGCATTTTTTAGACTTTTTTTGAGTTTATTATTAAATATTTCTACTATCATATTTCCCTCTACTAAAATTTAATTCTAATTTTGCTGAATTGTGTGATAACTATTATATTGCTTGTTATAATTATTGTCAATACATTTGCTATTTTTTTATCAATTTTTTAACTTTATGTCATTGTCAAAAATAATTTTCTTTTTTATTATTATGACTACTAAGCTTTTGCATCTTTAATTTCCATTATAATATGAAAATATAAATAATTATTCTTCATCTATATCATCATTTTCAACAGATTCTCTAGGCTTTAATAATGGATAAAGAACTACATCCCTTATATTATAACTATTGGTTAAGAATTGTAAGAATCTATCTACACCTAATCCCCAACCAGAAATTGGAGGCATTCCATATTCCATAGCCTTAATATATTCATAATCTATTGCCATAGCTTCTTCATCACCTTGCGCTCTTAGTTCACTTTGTTTTAAAAGCCTTCTTTCTTGTTCTCTTGCATCTACCAACTCTGAATATCCATTTATTATTTCTTGTCCATTTACTATTAATTGGAATCTATCGCAAATATTAGAATTCTCATCATTGCTTCTTGCTAATGGAGATAAATCTGTAGGATGTTTTATTAAATATGTAGGTTCAATTATTTTTGGTCTACTAACCTTTTTATATAATTGATCTATTAAATTACCCCTACCTAAGCTCTCTATATTTTCTACCTCTAAACTTATCTGCTTATTTTTTATCTCATTTAGCAACTCTTCTGCTGTTTCAAATTTATCAATGTCTATATCACAGTCTTTTAATATTAAATCTCTGAATGAAATTACTTCCCATTCTCCACCAAAATTTATTTCTTTTTCTCCAATTTTTACATTTAAGTTGCCATCATATAATTTTCCTAAAATGTAAAGTATCATTTCTTTCATAAATTTCATATTATCTTCATAATTCCAGTATGCACTATAGCCTTCTACCATTGTAAAATCTTGTAAATGGTTTATATCTATTCCCTCATTTCTAAAGTCTCTTGCAACTTCATAAATGTTGTTAAAGCCACCTATAATAAGTTTTTTCAATGTTAATTCAGGAGAAATTCTTAAATAAACATCCATATCATATGCATTATGATGCGCAATAAATGGTTTTGCAGTAGCACCTGATGCAGTATTTTGTAATGCTGGTGTTTCTACTTCTATAAATCCATTGTTGTCTAAAAACTCTCTTAATAGTCTTATAAATTTTGATCTTAATAAAAATCTCTTTTTCGTTTCCTCGTTCATTATTAAATCTAGATGTCTTTCTCTATATATTAGTTCTTGATTTGACAATCCATGGAATTTTTCTGGTAAAGGTCTTAAAGATTTACCTAAGAAAGTATAGTCATACACCTGAATTGTTTTTTCTCCTGCTTGTGTTGTAAATACATCTCCTTTAACTCCTATGAAATCTCCTATATCTAAAATTTCATGTAGCTTTTTATAATTTTCTTCACCTAAATCATCTCTTTTTATACATAATTGTATATGTCCAGATATATCACTTATATCTATAAAAGAAATTTTTCCCATTTTTCTTTTTGACATTACTCTTCCAGCAACTGATATATTTTTTACACCATCTTCAAATTTTCTACTTTCTCCTACTGAACAGGTTGTCTCATATCTTTCTGGATGTGCATGTATTCCATATTCTTCTAATTTTTTTAATTTTTCCTCCCTTACTTTTATTAAGTCCTCTACATTAGCCATATTAATTCCATCCCCTTCTTATATTTGTTTCACAATATATAATATATTACTATATTTTTCCAACAAAATCAATTAAATTTTTAAATAATTTACGCATTATTATGTATCACTGTGTTTTACTTTGTTTAGAAATTGTTTTACACATAATTTTCTAATATATTCGATTATACAACATATAGCAAATATAAAAACTACATCCAATAATATGATTACTATTTGCATCAAATTATTATAATACTTATCCAATTCTAAAATATTAAAATATAATATTCTACTTAAAGAATATTGCTCATGCATTAAATATACTGCAAAGGTAAGTGGTGCAACTGTAGTAACTGCATTTTTTATAAAATTTGACTTTACTTTTAAATTCAAAAAATATATAAATAAAGCTACTGAAGATATCAAAACAAATATAAAATTATAGTTAAACAACCTACTACTATAGTCTTTTATTCCAGATTCTAAACTTATATTTCTTAACCCAATTGCTACTATAATAGATAATATAGTTACTATCATATATATGCATAAATTAATATAATTTTTATGCTTAATTTGAATATGTATACGTATATATGCAGCTACAAAATACAATACAATAAACCACAATATTCCATATCCTCTTGTTGCATCTAATGTATAATTTGATGGTAAAATACTAGTAAGTATACAAAATACAACTAATAAAATTACCAGCAATCTTTGAAACTCTTTTTTTTCTAAACTTTTTATGAATTTATTTAGAAATGGTGATAATATATACAATAATAAATAACAATTAACAAACCAATATTCTTTCGTCAAAATTGGAAAGAAAGCTTTTATACATTCACTTGTATTAAATTGTCTTACGCCTATAAGTATTAAAACTAAATATATTGAAATAGAATAAAACAATACTAATCCCCATATTTTTAATACTTTCTTCCATTTGAATTTAGAATCTATAGAAAAGTATCCAGTAATTAATACATAACAATTAACTGCAACAATGCAAAACATTTCTATAATATATGCCAATTGCCACAAATCTGTATTTTTACTATTAGTAATGAATTTTCCTTTTCCTAATATATGTAATGCTATTATCATCATCATTGATATTATTCTTAATATATCTAATCCTATATTTCTTTTTTGCATTTACTATTCTCCTATAAAATCACTTCGTTTCTATTTTTAACTCATATTATTTATGTGACATTTTATCCTATATTAATAAGTTTTAATACATAAAAATAGTAACTTATATATATAATAAGAACCATTTTATTAATATTCATCTAATAAGAATGGTTCGTTTATAATTCTACAATTATTTTCTTTTATTTATTTCTTTATTAACTTGTATATTTTTTATAACAACTACTAGCATAACTACTAATGCACTAATTAATAAGACTACTAACACAATATCACTTGCACCTGTTTGTGGTAAAGTTCCACCACTTACTGAACCGTTTCCAGTTATATTTGAATTATTATTGCCATTCGTTCCACCTACATTATTTACAGTATTTCCACTATTATTGGTACCATTTGTAGTGTTATTTCCAGTGTTATTGTTGTTTCCTCCTGTAGTTCCAGAATTACCTGTATTATCACCAGAAGTATTACCTCCTACAGTATTATTGACATTAGGATTATTGTTGTTATTACCGCTATTGTTATTACCACTATTATTGTTACCATTATTATTATCATCATTATTGTTGTTGTCATCATTATCGTTATCATCATCGCCACTTGGATTTACAGGTGTACTATTTTGTATAGTTATCTTTTTAGTTGTTCCTGTTAATGTTCCTTCACCATTTTCGTCTTCTCCATCTGCTACTTCTATATCTTTTATAGTTATAGCTACATTTGAAGCACTTTCTGTTTTTACCTTAAAGGTAACTGTAAATATTACTTCATCTTTTGTTGCAAAAGAATTTCTATCTGTTACTAACTCACCTGTAGTAGCATTATAACTTGGATCAGACCAGCCAGTTTTTCCTTCAATTTTATACATTTCAGCTTCATTATCATATACTAATTCTAAATTCGTTTTATCATACTCTAATGTGGCTTTTAACGCTATTATTCCTTTAGTTGATTGTAAATTAGATAATCTAATTTCAGCTGTAATAATATCATCTTTTTTATATGTATCTTTTTCTGTACTTACAACAAGAGAACCTCCTGTAATGGCTGCAAATACATTTGTTGGCATACTCGTTATTATTAACATTAACATTATTATACTTATAATACTTATTTTAACTATTTTTTTCATAACAAATTCCATTCCTTTCTTGCTTTACTTGCAAGGCACATAGTAAAGAAATATTATTTTTTATTATTCAAGTACTGTAGCACCTATTATTATCAATTTCATTTTAGCCAAATCATTTAGCCCAATTTCATTATTACCATCCATGTCTGCAGCCATATGTTGAACTAAATTTGCTTCTTCACTAATTTGTTTAATTGAAACTAAGTGTAATTTTATTTTAGCTAAATCATTTACTGTAATACTACTATCTCCATCAATATCACCTGTTACTACAGCTGTATATGCTACTTCTGAATCGCTAAATATTATTTTTGAACCAGTTGTAAGAACTACATCATCAGTTTCTATAGTAACATCATTTTTATCTTTAAAGATTATATTTTCACTTTTTAATGTTACGTTTTGTTTTAATTCACTTATTGTGGTTCCAGGTATTATTTTTGATATTATTTGATGTTCAACATCTATATTATATTTTGCAGAATCTATTAAATGATTCGACGTTATATCTATTTGAGAAGTATTATTTACAACTATAAGTCCATCATCTTCACCTGTTCCGGCTTTAACTAAGTTAAGCATAATTGCTTCCTTTTCATCTGCCACTTTACTATCTAATACTTTAAATGTCGCTTCAAATATTCCACTCGTTTCGCCTTGTTCCATTTTCAATGGTTCTTCTCTATCTAGTACAAAATTACCATTATTATAGTCTGTTTCAAAATCAGTTTGCCATGCATTTAACCCTGTTATATTAACTAATTGGAATACATTTTCATCAAATTCTAGTTTTCCTGTAAATGTAACTATTCCGTCTTGAATACTTTGGAAATCCTTTAATTTTGCTGAGATTTTAAATGTATCACCAGTTTTTATATTTTTAGCTTCTGTTTCTAAATCTACATTAAATGTTGGCTGTTCAGAAATTACTTCTGACTCTCCTTTTGCTTCATCTATTTGCTCAACTGCCTTTGACATAAATGCTACATGTACTGTTGTTGTTCCAATTCCTAAATCACTTGCTTTTACTTTTATTGTCATTCCATCTTTATTTTCAACTGGTATTGCTAAATTACCTACTGTAATACTTTTTATAACTTTTGTATTGTTTCCTTCTTCATCTTTTTCTGGTTCAATTTGTAATTCTATTTCTTCTACTTCATTCATATTAATTGTATTTGTTTCACTACCTTGATATTTAATAGTTCCTCCCTCAGAACTTGCAAGTACTACTTGCTTTTCTTGTGGAGCTGTACCTGTTCCTGGCATTGCTGCAATAGTGAATGGACTGAATGAATCTACTAGCAATATTAAACCTTGTCTTGTAACTATAACATCTATTGGCTCATAACCTGTTATTTCGCCAAAATCATTATATTTATAGTGATATACTTTGAATTCCTTATTTCCACTTAAATAATCTTCATAAGTTGTTCCTTCTGGGAATCCAACACATAATCTCAATTTGGTTCCTGTTTTTACAACTGTTTTACAGCATACTTGTAATTTTATATTATATGTTTCTGTTATAATGTTTTTATCTTCCGGATTTATTCCAACCTCATCTAACATGTCTTTGTTTTCTTGTTCTGTTGTTGTAGTTGTAACTAATGCTAAACGATGTGTTAATTGACTTAAATCTACTCCATTTAATTCACTTAAATCGTCTCCTCCAAAGCCTTCCCATCCATTAATTGAACCTGTTACGTCCATTAATTCTGGTTGTGCAAATAATTGATTTTCAAGTCCTTGAGCTACCCTTATACTACATATTCCACTTGGAGCTCCTACACCCCAACCTGCAGTTATAGGTCTTTTTCCACTGCTTATTCCTTGCACACCTCTTATTTCTATTGTGTAAAGTGTTTCATTATTTGCAAATAAATCACTAGGTGTAAAATCAAATTCTATTACTGCATTTTCTTGTGCTTTTCTCTTTGCTTCTAATCCTGCCTCGTCATCACTAAAACTTCCTTCAGCTTCTTTACCTAAATTGTATGTAAAATTAGTAATTGTGCTTCCTTCTAATGCACTTGGTCTTGTTTTCCATTCAGATCCTCCAACAGCATCTACAATAACAGCTTCTATTTTTTCACCTGTTGGATTTCCTTCTTCATCTTTTATTGGCTCAAATACATCATCATAATAAAGTTTCATATGATATGTATTGCCAAAGCCTAATTTTAAATATTGTGCTGGCGTTGCTTTTGTAATATGTGGTGGTGCTTTATATAATTCATATGGATTTATAATTTCTTCAGTTCTTTCTGTTAGTAACGTTTGTGAACCTTGATAATATAAACCGCCTGCTAATATTTCTTCTTGTGTTTTATACTTTGGTGCAACATCTGTTACAGCAAATTGTATTAAACCTAATTGTGGCATAGGGAAACATACATAATTTCCACCCATAAATTCAGAATAGTTAGAATATTCATATTCAGGATTTTCCTCTGTTGAGCCTGGTTTAAGTGTTCTTTTTCCTTCTAATACTGATGAATCATATAATTCAGGTGTCATATAGCCCCAACTTGTATATAACCATTCATTTGAACTTTCATCAAATTCTGCAAAACGGGCTAACATATAAATGCCATTTTGTGCATTTTGTGTATAATTTTTTCCATCATAACTAACCCATACTTCAGTTGTTTTAATTGTCTCATCTCCACTACCTGTACCAACACCGCCTGAATGTTCGCCACCTTCTGCATAATTAGTTCCATAAGTTCTTATTTTAAATAAACCTTGATTATAGAATTCTTCACCTTCAATAGTTGTTTCTGAAAGTTCTGGATAATTAAATTCATAATTAGCAGGTGATAAAACTCCTGATGGTATGTGATGTGAGTTTAAGTCTATTTGACCTACGAGTAAGTATTGGTTTGTTTCTCTGTTTGAAACCTTTTGATTTGCACCTGGCCCTGATTTAACTACTGGATCATCATGTGTAACATCTACTCCATACCATTTTCCATCTATATAAACATAGTTCCAAATATGTTCTTCATCTTGTACGTCTGATACTTTATATAATCCGTAAACACATACACATGGAATATCTAGTTCGTCTAATAATGCTTTAAACCCTCTTGTATAACATTCACAAACTCCTTCTCCATACATTAAACAGTCATATGCAGTTCTTGCATTACTATAACTTTCTTGTGTATTAAATCCTGTTACTTCATACTCAAATTTATACATCATATTATGAGTTACCCAATCATGAGCAGTTTTTACTAAAGTCTTTGTTCTTTCTACTGGGTCTATTTCTTGAGCATCTTCTAATTCTTCTTGAAGTTTTTGTTCTGTTTCTGATTGTATTTTCTCTACAACTTCATTTAATTTTGTATTAAATTCACTTATTTTATTTTCTATATTATCTGCATTAAATCCTGGTAAGTAATATGTATCTCTTCTGCCTGGTCCTATATATGCGTGATATCCATCACTTCCCGTTGTTACCCTTAACGTTAGTGCAGAATAATCAATATAAAACACTTTTGGATTATCATATTGAAATGCATCTCTTGCTGCACCAAATGTTGAAAGTAACTCTTGAGAACCGTTTGTAAAACTTACTACTTGTTCTTCTGTAACAAAACCTTCTGCTAAAATATCTAAACTTCCATTTTGCTGTAATATTTTTTCACTTTCCATTTTTTCTAATGCTTGATAAATATTTTTACCTTCTTGTGTCAGTTGGTCATAAAAATATCGCTTAGCACTTACTTGAGGTTCTTCTTTAGTATCTACTGCATATACAATATTACTACTTACCTTAAGAAAGCTAAATTGCGATAATAAAAGTATAACTACTATAAATATGATTAATAACTTTCTATGCTTCATACAATCTCTCCCTTTTTATAAAAATCTTACTATTTAATGATAACATAAAATGGTTACATGGTCAAGAAATTTTTGGTATTTTTTCTTGTTATTATGCGATCGTAAATTTTAAAAGTAAATTCCAAAAGTAATATATAAAATTAGAAGTAAACTTTACACAAAGTAAAATTTGTAA
>CANQSP010000053.1 GCA_947626555.1 uncultured Clostridia bacterium
AGGTATTTTTGATAAATGCACTATTTTATTTAAAAAATAGTTGGAGTTTTATCTACCCCAACTAATATTATAGAACCTATAGAAATATAAAAACGTAAAAAACGTAAAAAATGTAAAAATGTAAAAAACATATAATAAAAAATATAAAATATTAAATATAGAATATTGAATATTGAATATAAAATATGATGTGAGTATAAATTATATGAAAAATGTGTGAAATTTTACTAATATATATGGTATTATTGGTAAAAATATGATATAAAAACTAACATGGGGGAAATCAAATAAGAAGGAGAGATAATATATATGCCTAGAATATTAAGAAGATTTGGTCCCCAAAGAATAAATCACGTTATTATACGTGGAGTTAATAAACAAGAGATATTTTTAGACAGACAAGACAGAGAAAAATTTATAGAAGAAATAAAAAATACAAAAGATAAATATCATTTTGAATTATATGCTTATGTTTTAATGCCAAACCATGTACATATGCAAATTTATGACAAAGAGGGAAATATTTCAATTATAATGAATAGTATACAAACTAGGTATGCAAAATATTTTAATAAGAAATACGAAAGAGTTGGACATTTATTTCAAGATCGATATTTTAATAAAATAATAGAGGATGAAAATTATTTTAGTAATGCAATTCGATATATTCATAAGAATCCAGAAAAAGCATTTTTAAGTAAGAAAGAAGATTATAAGTGGAGTAGTTATAATGATTATATAAAAGAAGATTGCTCATTAGTAGATATTGATGTTTTCTTTAGCATGTTAGACGAAAACAAGAAGTTAGCTTTGCAAAAGTTTAAACAATTCCATGAAATAAATGAAGAAAATAAAATCTCAGATGAGATCGTATATGAGCTACAAAACAAATTAACAGATGAACAACTAACAGAAGCATTGGAAGAAAAGTTGAGACTTGAGAATATACAAAATATAAAAAAGTATAATAATAGGATTATTAAAGAATTGTTAAAAGATATTATAAAAATACCATATATATCAATAAGTCAATTATCAAGAGTTACAGGGCTTAACAGAAAATTATTGGGAAGTATAAAATAGAAAATAGTACGAAGGATGGTACAAATTGACCCAATTGTCGCAATTGGGGACAGTCCCCAATTGGGAAGAAAGGAGGTTATATGACAAAAGCAAAAACAGTATTTGTATGTAGTAGTTGTGGATATGAATCAGCAAAATGGTTAGGAAAGTGTCCAGCTTGTAATGAGTGGAATACTTTTTATGAAGAAAAGATTGCTAAAGAAAGTGGTGCATATGGGAATGCAAATAAGAAAGAAATAATGGCTAAACCAAGAGTTTTAACGGATGTAGAAGGTAAAGAAGCTGTAAGGATACAGACTGGAATAGGTGAGTTAGATAGAGTTTTAGGTGGTGGAATAGTAAAAGGTTCTTTAGTTCTTTTAGGTGGAGAACCTGGTATAGGTAAGTCTACTTTAATACTTCAAATATGTAATAAAATACCTGGTGAAGGTAAGGTATTATATGTGTCTGGAGAGGAGTCTGCAGAACAAATAAAAATGAGGGCAGATAGATTAAATATAAATAATGATGATATTTTATTTCTAGGAGAAACGGATATAGATGTTATTTCAGAATCAATATCTGAATTAAATCCTAAACTTGTAATAATAGATTCAATTCAAACTATGTATAGTGATGATATAACATCTGCTCCGGGAACTGTAAGCCAAGTAAGAGAAATAACAGCTAGAATAATGAAAATATGTAAATCACAAGGAATAACTACAATTATAATAGGACATGTTACTAAAGAGGGAAATATAGCTGGACCAAGAGTATTAGAACATATGGTAGATACAGTTTTATACTTAGAAGGTGAAAGATATTTTTCATATAGAGTTTTAAGAGGTGTAAAAAATAGATTTGGTTCTACAAACGAAGTTGGAATGTTTGAAATGCAAAATGAAGGAATGGTGGAAATTACAAATCCTTCTTCAATACTTATTTCTGAAAGAGATGGTGAACCATCTGGTTCAGTTATAGTAGCTAGTATGGAAGGAACAAGACCGTTACTTGTAGAATTTCAAGCATTGACTACACCAACATTATTTGGAATGCCAAGAAGAACAGCTAATGGTATAGATTATAATAGATTAACATTGCTTATGGCTGTTTTGGAAAAAATGGGAGGATTACATTTGGCATCACAAGATGTATATTTAAATGTAGTAAGTGGAATAAAAATAGCAGAACCTGCTATAGATTTAGGAATTATTTTATCTGTAGCGTCAAGCTATAGAAATATAAGTATACCTAAAGATTTAGTAGCAATAGGAGAAGTGGGCTTAACGGGTGAAATAAGAACAGTTAATATGATGGATAAAAGATTGAAGGAAGCAGAAAAATTGGGATTTAAAAAATGTATAATTCCAGAAAATAACAAAAAACTATTGAAAGATAAATATAAATTAGATATAATAGGGGCTAGGAATATTGAAGATGCACTAAAAATATTAAAATAGAGCATTTAAGCTACTATACTTATAAAACTATATTAAAGATAGAGGAGTGAAAAAGATGCTAGGTAAAGACGATTCTATCACGGAAGTATTAAAATTAATTGCACCAGGAACTCCAATAAGAAATGGTTTGGAAAATATATTAAAAGCTAAAACAGGTGCGTTAATTGTTATAGGAGATACAAAAGAAGTGTTAGATATAGTAGATGGAGGATTTAAGATAGATGTGGATTATACTCCATCAAGATTATATGAATTAGCTAAAATGGACGGAGCTATAATATTAAGTGCAGACTTTAAAAAGATTCTATATGCAAATGCTCAGCTAATACCATCATCTGCAATTAGCTCAACAGAGACAGGAACAAGGCATAGGACTGCAGAGCGTACAGCAAAACAAACTGGAGAAATAGTAATAAGTATTTCACAAAGAAGAAATATTATAACAGTATTTAAAGGTTATGAAAGTTATGTCTTAGAAGATACAAGTAAAGTTGTTACAAAAGCAAACCAAGCTTTGCAAACAGTTGAAAAATATAAGAAAGTATTTGATAGTAAGTTAAGTTTGCTAAATGAGTATGAGTTTAATGATATAGCAACTTTAGAAAATGTTGTAACAGCAATTCAGAGGGCAGAAATGGTTATGAAAGTAGTTGATGAAGTTCAAAAATCAATTTATGAGCTAGGAGAAGAAGGAAGACTTCTTCAAATGCAATTAGATGAACTAGTTGGAGGACTTGAGAAGGAAGAACTTCTAATAGTAAAAGATTATATAGCACCAGGTAAGAAAAGAAATTCAGAAAAAGTATTAAAAGAAATAGAGTCGTTATCAAGGGAAGATTTAATGAAACCACAAATAATAGGAAGAATTTTAGGATATGAAGACTTTGATAACTATGACGAAGTAGGTGTATTTACAAGGGGCTATAGAATTCTAAATAAAATACCAAGAATGCCAAGCAACATAGTAGATAATTTAATAAAAACATTTAAATCATTCCAACATATTTTAATTGCAGATATACCAGATTTAGATGATGTTGATGGAATTGGGGAAGTAAGAGCAAAAAGCATAAAACAAGCATTAAAAAGAATGCAAGAACAATTTGTTTTTGATAATTTAATATTATAATAATGCTTATAAGATTTTGAAATCTTATACATAAGAAAAAATTGTAAAAATATTCATTAAGGAAAAAAATAGGAGGAAGAAAAGTGAAAAGAAAAAACGGAATAATTAAAACAATAATTTTAGTATTAATAGCAATTTTAGCAATAATTGCTATAGCATATACTTCATATGGAGTTTATAAGAAATTAACAAGGAATATACCAAACCCTGTAGCTACAATAGATATGGGTGACTTCGGAATAATTAAAGTAGAATTATATCCAGATGAAGCACCAAATACAGTAGCCAATTTTATAAAACTAGCAAATAGAGGATATTATAATGAAAAAACATTTCATAGAACAGTACCAGATTTTATGATACAAGGTGGTTCTAAAAATGGTGATGGAACAGGAAATGCTACTTTGGGAGATATTAAAGAAAATGGTGGAACTGATGAATATACAATAAAAGGAGAATTTATTGCAAATGAAGTAGAAAATGGAGTAAACCTTAGAAAAGGTGTAATTGCAATGGCAAGACAAGATTTTAGCAATGCTGCTTCTATTGCAGAAAATTATAATGAATATGTTAGTTTAATGAAGAATGGATATAATTCAGGTTCAGCACAATTCTTTATAATGAATGTAGATAATACTGATATTAGTGGTCTATATGCTGGATTTGGAAAAGTAATAGAAGGATTGGATGTTGTAGATAAAATAGCTAATGTAGAAGTAGTAACAAGGGATGAAAATGAAGAAAATGCAGACAAGCCAGTAAATCCTCCTGTAATAAAAAATATAACAGTAGAGACATATGGCATAGATTATGGAGAACCAGAAACATTAGTGCCATTTGATATAAATGCATGGTATTCAGAAAAGTATAGTTCATTATTACAAAATAATCAATCTACTACTAGCCAACCTATAGATTTAGAGTCAGCTGAGTCAGGTGGAGATGAAACAAGTATATCTGGAGAACAAGCACAAGACCCTACTACAAGTCAACCAACTGAATAAAACCAATGAATAAAAGCTAATATCATGAAATAGAAAAACAAAAGAAGCAAGTAGATGTATTAGTTAAATGTAAAAGGAGGATGGCATATGGACGTAAACAAAAAGAGAGAAGATTACATTGGTTGGGAAGAATACTTTATGGCAATTGCAAAATTATCTGCAATGAGAAGTAAAGATCCATCTACGCAAGTAGGTGCTTGTATAGTAAGTAATGATAATAGAATATTATCAATAGGTTATAATGGTGCACCGAATGGTTTTGATGATGAAAAATTCCCATGGGCAAGGCAAGGAGAAAATTTAGAAACCAAATATCCATATGTATGTCATGCAGAAATGAATGCAATTCTAAACTTTAGAGGGAGTAAAAAAGATTTAGAGGATTCTAAAATATTTGTTGATTTATTTCCATGCAATGAATGTGCAAAAATAATTATTCAATCAGGCATAAAGCAAGTTATATATTTATCTGATAAATATGCAAATTCTGAAAATAATATTGCTTCAAGAAGGTTGTTTGATGAATGTGGTGTTACATATAAAAAATTAGATATTGAGCCCAAAAATATAACTATAAGTTTATAGGAAAAACATGTAAAAAATACACTTCAAATATGAAGTGTACTTTTTTATGTTACAATTCACAAAAGTTTCTTATACGTGGGACATACAAACACAAAAATGGAAAAAATAACTATTGACAAGGATATATAAAAATGATTTAATATATACAAGTATGGAATAGTTATATGGAGGAAAACAAATGAATAAAAAAGCAAAGAAAAGTAGCAATAACATAAACCAAAACGAAAGAATGTTCGTCGGGGGGGGGTCAAGATTTTAGCCAACCTATAACTTGCGAGCCAAAAAGAGAAAGAAAATGTATAAAAAGTAGAAGTATTAAAACTGCTATAATATTATTGGTAATAATATGTATAGGAGTTTTTATTGTGCTTTTTAATAGAGAAAATTTAGAGGGAATATATACAAGTTTAATGCAGCCACAAAAGCAGGAAAGCGACTTTCTAACTATTGGAGAAGATGATGTAACAGAGGTAGATTTAACAGGTATTTCAGCAGGAGATGAATTATCACATAGTCATATATGGGTAGAAGAACATGATGAGACAAATCATTGGCGATATTGTAAAATATGTAAAATGGAAGAAAGCAGAATGCCACATGAATTTGGAGAAAAAAAATGGATATTAGGATCGGAATCTTGTTTACGTGGAAATGGTTATACTAGAGTTTGTTCTGCATGTGGATATCAAGAAACTGGACAAAAGCCTTGTGTATGGGGTGGAGAATATATTAATGATAGTGGTCGCGCATATCATTTAAAAAAGTGTAAAATTTGTAATTCTATTATATTAGCAAAAAATTACTATTATAATAATGAGTTATATTATAATGAAGGAGCGGAAAATTGTGTTAATTCAAATGGTGAAAGAATAACATGCGAAAAAAAAGAACAATGCAAAATTTGTAATAGTATAGTAGGCGGAGAACATTTTATAAATGTTAGACCTGGAGAGATGCGCTGTGCATATTGTGGAATCTTATATGGATTTTATAGTAGTGTTTGTGATAGTAGAACTATAGTAAATGGTCATGTCGTAAATAAATACACATTGAATATAAGTATAAATAATGGTAGTAAAATACAAGATATCTCGACTCCACCTGGTACACCATTTGAAGATTCAAAGATTGAATGGAAAAATGAATCAACTAATACTAATGGTATAGTGGTAGTTTCTTATGAAGTGGATGGAAATGTATATAAGACCTTACAGGACATATGGGTAGGATTTAATATAGTGACAGCAGATGAAAAAGTTATATTTGCAGCTCTATATGTAGCAAGTGGACCGGATATATCTCCAGATATAATGAAACCAACTGTGAAAGTTGATGTAGGAGATTTAACTGATAGTAATTGGCAAAAAAGTAAATCGATAACAGTAAGTGGAACAGAAGACTTTGCAGATATTGTTACTATACAAATAATAGATAAGGCAAATAAAACTATATATACTGGTTCATCTGAAGTAAAAGATAAAAAATATTCTAGAGTATTAGTACCTTCATTAGAAGCAAACGAATCTGGAGAAAATTTTACAGTAAAAGTAACAGACCAATGTGGAAATTTTACTGAAAGTACATTTAATATATCTAAAATAGATAGTGTAGCACCAAAAATGACTTCAGAAAGTGAAACATCAAAAGAATGGAGTAAAACAAAAGAAGTAACGATTACAGCAACTGATGATGGTATAGGACAAGTAAAAATATCTTTTAATGATACAAATAATTATAAATTAGCCACGAATAATGGAAATGAATATTCAAGAAAATATAAATTTACAGGAGATGTATATGGAAATGTATCAGGAGCAATATATTTAAAAGATGGATTAGAAAATAGTACCACAGAATTTATAGATATATATAACTTAGATAATACTGCTCCAACAATAAAGGAGACATTAATAGAAAATGATAAAATGCTAGTAATAGCGAATGATAAAAATACAATATTAAATGCTGAAGGTTCGGGAATAGCAAAATTTAGAATTATAACGAAAGATGGAACAAGAGAAATACTTGTAGAAGAACTACAGACAAATAGCGAAAGTACACAAACAACAGAAGAAGGAGATAAAATATATAAATTTAATTTATCAGATTTCGAAGGATTAACTGAAACGACAATAACACCAGTAGACTTAGTAGAGAATGAGGGACACGCAGTAACAGTGAAATTGCCACACATAGAAAGTACAGAAATAACAGCAGAGGTAACAAATAAAATAGTTGATAAAGAAGAGAAAGTAACATATAAAATAACATATATAGCAGAGATAGAAAATTATGATGGGGAAGTAGAAATAACTATAATAGATGAATTACCATACTATATAGATACGATTAAAACAAATACTTTAACAGAATTAGATGGCGGAACATATGATGAAGGAAATAAGAAAATAACATGGATAGAACATATAAGCAATAACACAAGTAGTGAAGCTATAAAAACTAAAAGAGACATACAAACAATATCAGGAGAAAATATAACAGATGAAATAGATGAAAACGGAGTAAGAACAATAACAGTAGTGAAAAATATAACAATAGCGTTTAGGGATATAAATCCAACAGGAAAAGACTTTACAAGTACAGTAAAAGGAAGTATAGCATTAGGAGAAACAAGTCAAAATGATGAAACAGAAGAGATACCATATGAAACACAAACAGATTTTACAAAAGCAATAAAGGTAACAAAAACTTGGGAACATGGAAATAATAAATATGAGGAACCAAAGCAAATAAAATTGCAAGTGAAGAAAGTAAATGAACCCGAAACAGTAGTGCAAGAATATACAGTAGGAGAAGAGCAGAACTGGACACATATATTTACGGGCTTGCCAAA
>CANQSP010000054.1 GCA_947626555.1 uncultured Clostridia bacterium
CTCACATCTGTACTTTGACGAGTAGATGTGAGTTTAACTCTATTCGGCAAAACCACGTTTGTGGATTTGTCATTTCCTATATTTATTATAATCTATTTATAACTGAAAAGTCAATACAATATAAAAAAATAATACAGTAACAACATTTAAGGAGGTATTTATGAACAAATATATGAAAATGGCAAAAGAAAATGCCGATAGAGGAATAGCAAATAATGAAGGAGGACCATTTGGAGCGGTAATAGTAGATAAAGAAGGCAATATTATTGCAAATGGAAATAATAAAGTTCTTAAAGATAAGGATCCAACGGCTCATGCTGAAATAGTAGCAATTCGTGAAGCTTGTAAAGTATTAAATACTAGCGATTTATCTGAATGCATTTTATATACTTCTTGTGAACCATGTCCTATGTGTTTATCTGCAATAATTTGGGCAAATATTAAGAAAGTATACTATGGTTGTACCAAGAATGATGTAGCAAATATTGGTTTTAGAGATAATGATATTTATGAATTTATAAAAGGTAATAATAATATGCTTAATCTTAAACAAATAGACAGGGATGAATGTATTAAAACAATACAAAAATATCAAAAAAATTCAGGAATAATTTATTAGAGACTCTAAAAAATAGAAATTTGAAATATAATTTCTATTTTTTTATTAAAAGTAACTTACTTGTAACTTTGCCTATTATATAATCTACCCATAAATTAAAAGTCAAGAGAGGATTGGTTTGTTATGGAAATATTAAGAGTAGAAAATTTAACTAAAATTTATGGAAAAGATTCAACAAAAGTAGTAGCATTAGATAATGTTTCTTTTTCTGTTAAAAAAGGTGAATTTCTTGCAGTTGTAGGTAGCTCTGGAAGCGGAAAATCAACATTACTACATTTATTAGGAGGAGTTGATAGACCAACAAGTGGAAAAGTTTATATAGATGGTCAAGATATTTATAACTTTAATGATGATAAACTTGCAATTTTTAGAAGAAGGCAAGTAGGCCTAATTTATCAATTCTATAACCTAATACCAATATTAAATGTTCAAGAAAATATAGTATTGCCATTATCACTTGATAATAGAGAAGTAGATAATGCAAAATTAGATGAGATGTTAAAATTATTAGGACTTGAAAATAGAAGGAATCATTTACCGAATGAACTATCTGGTGGTCAACAACAAAAAACAAGTATTGGTAGAGCACTCATAACTAATCCTACCATTATTTTAGCCGATGAGCCTACTGGAAATGTAGATTCAAAGTCAAGTGATGAAATAGTTGCATTGTTAAAGAAATCTAATAAACAATTAAATCAAACGATTATTATGATTACACATAATATGGAAATTGCAAAAGTAGCTGATAGAATTTTAAAATTAGAAGATGGGAAAATTGTTACAGGAGGTAATAATTATGAACTTGCTTAACAAATTAACCATAAAAAATTTGAGATTAAATAAGAAAAGAACAATAGTAACTATTATAGGAATAATGCTTTCAGTAGCACTTATAACAGCAGTAGCAAGCGTATATGTAAGTGGTATATCTTCTTTAATTGATTATGAAACTTATGAAAAAGGGAATTTTCATTATTCTTTTTTCAATGTTCCATATGATGACATACCTAACTTTACTAATAACAGAAAAATTGAAAAAATTTATTTAACTAAAAATATAGGTTATGCAAAACTTGAAGAATCCAAAAACAGAGATAAACCTTATGCGAATATTATGTACTTTAGTAAGGATGCGATAGATAATTTATCTATAAAATTAATTGATGGAAAATTACCAGAAAGTGAAGATGAAATAGTTATACCAGAACATCTAAAAACCAATGGCAGAATATTTTCAAAAATAGGTGATACTATTACTCTAAATGTTGGAACAAGAGTAAGTAAAGAAAATGAATTATATCAGTATAATCCATTAAATGAAGATGTGCCTGAAGATATAATAAACACAGTTACCAAAACATATAAAATTGTAGGAATAATTGAAAGACCGTCATCTTATATAGAATCTTATTCTGCACCTGGCTACACATTTATTACATACATGAATGATGAAAGTATTTCGGGAAACGTAAATTTATATGTTAGATATACAAAAGATGGTTTAAATGAACGATATAAGGTAACAGCCAATATATTGGGTGTAAATCCAGAATTATATGACAAAATACAAAGAGGAAACATTATAAGCGCAGAGAAAATAGATGAATACAAGAGACAAATAAGCCAAGCCGAATATAAATTAGATGAAAATTCATATTTAATAGGTTTAGAAACAAATCCATTATCGATGAATCACACTACTGAACTTGGAACAGTTGCACTTATAGTTTGTAGCATTATAGTATTTACATCAGCATTTTGTATAAAGAATAGTTTTGACATTTCTATTACAGAAAAAACTAAACAATACGGTATGCTAAGAAGCATTGGAGCTACTAAAAAGCAGATAAAGAAAAATGTATTTTACGAAGCATTTATTTTAGGTTTAATTGGCATTCCTTTGGGAATATTATTAGGCTTTTTAGCATCATACATTCTAATTATTATTAGTAATTTACTTTTAAATAGATTTCTTATAGAGGAAGGAATAAACTTACATTTTGCATTTTCTTGGTTTTCAGTGTTGTTTGCAATAATTTTAGGAATAATTACTATTTATTTATCAGCAAGAAAAAGTGCAAAAAGGGCAACTAAAATATCTCCTATTGATTCAATTCGAAATAATTGGAGTATAAAAATAAAGAAAAACAAATTAAAAACTCCAAAATATATTTCAAAACTATTTGGAATAGGTGGAAAAATTTCATATAAGAACTTGAAAAGAAATAAGAAAAAATATGTTACAAGTATTATTTCTATAGCCGTTTCAGTTTCTACGTTTATTGCTTTATATTCGTTTACTAACATTACATCTTTGTATTTTGAAGATATGCTAAATATAAGTGACTATAATATTTCTGTCAATATTGGTATAGAGGATAGAGATGAATTTTATAATAAAGGATTGGAAACAGTAAATTTTGATAATATAGAAAATTATACAATTTTAAGACAAAATGGATTAGAAATAAATAGTGTAGAGTATTTAAATAAAGAGCCAGATTTAGAGAATGATTATATAGGTGTATTGTGTGTTGGTGAAAAATCATATAATGATTTTATAAAAAAACTTGGATTAAATTATGAAGATGTGAAAGATAAAGCTATTTTAATGGATACAACTAAAGTAAGAAAATTTGATGAAGCAACTGGCAAAACAACATATGAAGTTCTTGAAGAATTTAAATATAATAAAGGAGATAAATTATCAGGAACATTATTGGGAGATAAAAACTTTGAAATAGAAATTGCAAGTACTACGAAAGAAACTCCATTTGCACTTTCAAATATGAGTGGAAAATACCTAGTAGTAAGTGACGAATTATATAATTCTAAACTTGTTAATGAAAATAGAAATGTATATATATATTATAAATCAAATAATCCAAATAAATTACAAGATGATATAGAAAATTATTTAAAAGAATATGGTACATATGTAAATAACATAAGTGAGTCAGTAGAATTAAGAAATAATGCATTTATATTAGTTGAAATATTTTTATATGGATTTATAATTGTTATTTCTTTAATTGGCATAACAAATATATTTAATACAATTACAACTAATATGGAACTTCGAAGACAAGAATTTGCAATGTTAAAATCAATAGGCATGACAAATAAAGAATTTAATAGAATGATAAGATTAGAAAGTACATTTATAGGTTTAAAGTCATTATTCTTTGGTCTACCTATAGGAATTGTTTTATCATATTTAATATATCATTATTTAGCAGAAGATTCTGGAATTACATATTTATTTCCATTTATAGGAGTAATAATTTCGGTAGTTATCGTATTTTTACTTATAACACTACTTATGAAGTATTCTATGAACAAAATTAATAAACAAAATATTATTGAAACAATTAGGAATGAAAATATATAGCAAAAAGGGGGATGCCCCTTTTTTGTGGTATAATGTATGCAGAGTTACAATGTAAGCAAGGGATTAAAGAGGTAGAAATAAAGAAAGGAATTTTATTATGAATATTTTACTAGTAGAAGATAATCTAACTTTAATAAAGGGATTAAAATATTCTTTAGAAAAAAGTAATTACATTATTACATATAAAACAAATATAAAGGATTCTATTCAATATATAAATAATCACTCTGATATTGATTTAATAATTTTAGATATAACATTACCAGATGGAAATGGCTTTGAACTATTTGAAAAATATATCAAATTCAAGAATATTCCAACTATATTCCTTACCGCAAAGGATGAGGAGGACAATATTGTTAAGGGACTAACTATTGGTGCAGAAGATTATATTACAAAACCTTTTTCTACAAAAGAGCTACTTGTAAGGATAAATAAGATTTTGCTTCGCTACCAAAAACAAAGTATTATAACAATTAAAAATATTAAATTTGATATGGATAAAATGATTGTTTATAAAGATGATATTCCAATAAAGTTTACAAGCCTTGAAATAAAATTACTTACTTTATTGTTTCTTAATATCAACAAAGTAGTTAGTAGAGCTACAATATTAGATAAAATTTGGGAGTGGACTGGAAATGATATAGATGATCATACTGTTACAGTTTATTTTAAAAGGATTAGAGAAAAGTTGGGAACAGAGATTATAAGTACAGTGAAAGGAATAGGATATAGAATTGATGAAGAATAAAATACATTTGAAAAAATATTTAATAGTAACTTTCATTATATCAATTTTTTTATTAAGTATATTTTTACTAATTAATATTTATGAATACAATACATATACAGATAATTTTAATAATAAAATAGATTTGATAGTTGCTAAAGTAAAAGAGAAATATCCGGATATTGATAATACAGACATAATGGAAATATTAAATAATGATGAGCTAAAATCTTCTTCTATTTTGGAACAATATGGTATCAATTTAAGTAAAGATTCTGTACTTATTGAGAATAATGATTATTTTCATGATTTCTTAATTTTAAATAGTATAGTTTTAATAATTGGATTTATTATAATAGTATTTGCGTTTCTGATATATGATAGAAGAAAAGATAAAGAAATAGGCGAAATTACGAAATACATTCAAGAAATAAACAGAAAAAATTATACACTAAAAATAGATGAATTATCAGAAGATGAATTATCAATTTTAAAGAATGAAATATATAAGACTACAGTAATGCTAAAAGAAAGTGCAAGTAACTCTTTAAAAGATAAAGTACAACTAAAAGAATCTTTAGAAGATATTTCTCATCAAATAAAAACTCCATTAACATCAATTTTAGTAATATTAGATAATTTAATTGATGATCCTAATATGGAAAAAGATGTTAGAGAAGATTTTATTAAAGATGTAAAAAGAGAAGTTACTAATATAAATTTTTTAGTACAATCTTTGTTAAAATTATCAAAATTTGATAGTAATACAATTCATTTTATAAAAGAAGATAAATTTATAAAAGATATAATTGATGAATCAATAAAAAATGTTTCTGTTGCTTGTGATTTGAAAAACATTTCAATTATTACCAAAGGAAATGAAAAGTTTAAAGTAAATTGTGATTTTATGTGGGAAGTTGAAGCTATAACTAATATTATTAAGAACTGTGTAGAACATTCAAAGGAAAATAGTAAGATTATTATAAGTTACGAGCAAAATAATGTATATTCTAGTATTACTATTCAAGATTTTGCAGGTGGCATTGATAAAGAAGATTTGCCACATATATTCGAAAGATTCTACAAAGGTAAAAATGCGACCAAAGATAGTGTGGGAATAGGGCTAGCTTTAGCCAAAACAATTATTGAAAAAGATAATGGAAGTATAACTGTAGAAACTGATAACATTGGAACTAAATTTATAGTAAAGTATTTTTATTTATAAAACAATAGAAAATATAAACTTGACAGATTCAAAATAAAATATATAATAATACTGTAAATATAGAAGGAGTGTGATAAAGTGATAGATTTAGAAAGCACAAGAAAATTAGTAGAAACATATAAACAAAAATTAGATTCAATAGGTGATTCACTTTGACATTACAAAGCTAGAAGCGGAGTTGAAAGGATTAGAAAACCAAACAACAAATTCAGACTTTTGGAATGACTCTGAAAATTCTACAAAAGTATTAAAGCAAATAACTCTATTAAAAAACAAAATAAGTAGCTTTAAATCAGTTCAAAATGAACTAAAAGATGTTCAAGATGTATATGAACTACTATTAGTAGAAAATGATGAAGCATTTGAACAAGAACTTAATAAACTAATGCCAAAGCTTGAAAAAAGTATAGAAAAATTAGAAATAAACACACTGTTATCAGGAAAATATGATATAAATAATGCCATTATTACATTACATCCAGGAGCAGGTGGAACAGAATCTCAAGACTGGGCACAAATGTTATACAGAATGTATACTAGGTGGGCCCTAGATAATGGTTATGAAGTAAAAGAATTAGACTATTTAGATGGAGAAGAAGCGGGAATAAAAAGTGTTACAGCCTTAATTTCAGGTCCGTATGCTTATGGATATTTAAAAGGAGAAATGGGCGTACACAGGTTAGTTAGAATTTCACCATTTGACAGTGGTGGAAGAAGACATACATCATTTGCCTCATTAGAAGTTTTACCAGAAATAACAGAAGATATAGAAATAGATATTGACCCTGACGATTTAAGAGTCGATACATATAGAGCATCTCGGAGCAGGAGGACAACACATAAACAAAACATCTTCTGCAGTTAGAATAACACATATTCCAACAAATATTGTGGTGTCTTGTCAATCAGAACGTTCACAAATTCAAAATAGAGAAACTGCAATGAGAATGCTTAAATCTAAATTACTAGATTTAAAAGAAAAAGAAAATAAAGAAAAAATAGAAGATTTAAAAGGAAACCAAATGGATATAGCATGGGGAAGCCAGATTCGTTCATACGTATTTTGTCCGTATACAATGGTTAAAGACCATAGAACAAATTATGAAGTTGGAAATGTTCAGGCTGTTATGGATGGAGATTTGAATGGATTTATAGATGCATATCTAAAGCTAAACTATTGGGGACGGGGTTAAATAGTTTA
>CANQSP010000055.1 GCA_947626555.1 uncultured Clostridia bacterium
TATTCTAGCTCTTCTTCCCTTAATGTATAACTATTGAATGTATCAAATGTGTTTTTGTATCTATAATAATCTTTATATGTTATTTCTTTCAATAGTCTTCCTCCTTTCATTATTATATTTTACACCGCGGTTTTAAGTCAACATTAACTTATACATTATATTTAACTTTTAAAGCTAAATTTGCACAAAAATTATGCTATTTGAACCTTTTTTGTTTAATTATTAAATTTTTTTGGAATATTTCTAGATATAAATTCTACTTTGAAATTTAATTATTTTAATTTATTAATTTATATTTTAATTTTTAAATTTATTTTTTAAATTTGGTTCTTTTGAATTGAAATGTTTTATGTTAATTTAGTTATAACACACTTTTCTAGTATTTGCAAACATTTTTCATCGTCTTTTTTCGACATATTAGCTTGAAATGCACTTATTTGGCTAATTATACGCTATACACTTTTTTCCATTTTTGTATATATTTTAAAAAAATTTTGCAAAATATTAATATATTATTTATATCTTTCAATTATTATCATAAAAAAATTGAGCCCAAACTTTATCGCTTTTGAGCTCAATATATTTAATAAAAATTATGCTGTTTCTTCTTTTTTATTTGTACTTTTTCTTTGAGGCTTTGTAGTTACTTTTTTTGAATTTTCTTTTGTCGAATCTTCTTTATTGGCATTTATTACTAATTTAGGTTGTTGCTTATTCATTACAGTATCCTTTGTAATTATACATTTTTCTATATTAGGGTTTGAAGGAATATCAAACATGATATCTCTCATAATTTCTTCTATTATAGAACGTAAGCCTCTTGCTCCAGTTTTTCTTTCTATTGCCTTATCTACAATAGTCTCTAATGCCTCATCTTCAAATTCTAATTCTACATCATCTATCTTTAATAATTTTTTATACTGTTTTACTAATGCATTTTTAGGTTTTGTAATAATTTCTATTAATGCATTTTTATCTAATTCTTTTAATGTTGCAATTATTGGCATTCTTCCTACAAACTCTGGTATTAAACCAAACTTTAATAAATCCTGTGGCAATAATTCATCAAAAATTTTGTATTTATCTATTTCTTTATTACTTACTATTTCTGCTGAAAAGCCAATAGATTTTTTACCTGTACGGTTAGCTATTATTTTATCTAATCCTTCAAATGCTCCTCCACATATAAATAATATATTTTCAGTATTTATTTGAATTAATTCTTGATGAGGATGTTTTCTTCCTCCTTGTGGTGGTACAGAAGCTATTGTTCCTTCTATTATTTTTAGTAATGCTTGTTGAACACCTTCGCCACTTACATCTCTAGTTATTGATGGATTTTCAGATTTTCTTGAAATTTTATCTATTTCATCAATATATATAATTCCTCTTTCAGCTTTATCTATGTCATAATCTGCATTTTGTATTAATTTTAAAAGTATATTTTCAACATCTTCTCCTACATAACCTGCTTCTGTTAAGGTAGTTGCATCTGCTATTGCAAATGGTACTTTTAAAATTTTTGCAAGCGTTTGCGCAAGTAGCGTTTTTCCACACCCTGTTGGTCCTAATAACAGTACGTTACTCTTTTGTATTTCTACATCATCATCATCTTTTTGCGGATTATTTATACGCTTATAATGATTATAAACAGCAACTGATAATGTTTTTTTAGCATCTTCTTGACCTATAACATAACTATCTAAAATTTCTTTTATCTGTGCAGGATTTGGTAAATCATCTTCTTTTTTGTTTATAGTATATTTTTCTTCTTCATCTTCGTATTCTTCACTTTCCATTATATTACTACAAACTTTTATACATTCATTACAAATATATACTCCTGGTCCTGCAATTATTTTTTCTACAGCATCTTGTGATTTTCCACAAAATGAACATCTTATATTTCTATCCATTTTTTGCCTTCTCCTTTATATGTTATATTCTATGCTCTTTTTTCTAAAATTCCATCAATTAAACCATATTTTAATGCTTCTTCTGCTGTCATATAATTGTCTCTTTCTGTATCTCTTTCGATAACATCTAAAGGTTGACCTGTTCTTGCACTTAATAATTTATTTAATTTTTCTCTTGTCTTTACCATATGGTCTGCATGAATTTTTATTTCAGTAGTTTGTCCTGATATTCCTCCACCAGCTATTAATGGTTGATGTATTAAAATTTCTGCATTTGGAGTTGCAAACCTTTTTCCTTTTTCTCCTGAACATAGTAAAACTGCTCCCATACTTGCAGCCATTCCAACACAATATGTTGCAACTGGACATTTTATGTAGTTCATTGTATCTACTATTGCCATTCCGTCTGTAATAGAACCTCCAGGGCTATTTATATATAAAAATATTTCTTTATCTGGATCTTCTGATTCTAAAAATAATAATTGTGCTATTACTAAGCTTGCTGATGTTGGATTTACATCTTCTCCTAAAAATATTATTCTGTCTTTTAATAATCTTGAAAAAATATCGTATGATCTTTCCCCTTTTGACGTTTGCTCAATTACATATGGTACTAAACTGTTCTTCTCCATTATTTTTCCTTCCTTTCATGTGCTCAAAAAAGCACTGTTTATAATATTTTACATTGTAAAAATTGTTAGCTAATAAAGTAACAAAAGTTAGTGGCATAAATATGTATTATATTAAACAAATTATCACCCCTAACTTTTACATTTATTATTTTATTTTTGCATTATCAACTATGAATTTTATTGCATTTTCTGTTTTTATATTTTCTGTAATATAAAGTTTTAAGCTTTCATTTGCTTCTAATTCTTCAGGTTTCTTTCCATAGTTTTTAGCCATTTCTTCTAATTTTGCTTTTACATCATCTTCAGATGCTTCTATTTTTTCTGCTTTAATTACTGCCTCTAAAACTAATCTTGATTTTACACTTCTTTCAGCTTGTTCTTCAAATTCTTTTCTCATATCAGCATCTGTTTTATTTATCATTTGCAAATATTGTTTTAATGATAATCCTTGGTAACTTAACCTTTGTTCAATATCTTTTACCATATTATCTATTTCTGTTTCTATCATTCCAGATGGAATATCTATTTGAGTATTATCACACACTGCTTTAATAGCTTCTTCCTCAGTTTCATATTTTGCTTTTGATGCATTTTCTTCTTCTAATTTTTCTTTTATACTGTCTTTTAATTCTTTTAAAGTGTCAAACTCACTAACGTCTTTAGCAAATTCATCATCAATTTCTGGTAACTCTTTTTTCTTTATTTCATGTAATTTAACTTTAAATGTAGCTTCTTTTCCAGCTAAATCTTTTGAAAAATATTCTTCTGGGAATGTAACATTTATATCTTTTTCTTCATCTATTTTCATTCCTATTATTTGATCTTCAAAACCCGGTATAAACGTATTGCTTCCGATAACTAATTCATGGTTTTCAGCTTTTCCACCTTCAAATGCTTTACCATCTACATAACCTTCAAAGTCTATAACTGTTGTATCGCCACTTTCTACTGGTCTATCCTCAATATTTATAAGTCTAGCATTTTTTTCTACCATATGACTTATTTCATGGTCTATATCTTTATCTGTCACATTATACTCTATTTTTTTAATTTCTATACCTTTATATTTTCCAAGTTCTACTTCTGGTTTTGTTTGAACTATTGCTGTAAATATAAGGTCTTTTCCCTTTTCCATTTGTGTTATATCAATATCAGGTTTACTTACTGCTTCTATTTTAGCTTCTTTTAATTCTTTTTCGTATATTTCTGGAACTATTTCATTAAAAGCATCTTCATAAAAAATTTGAGCACCATATTGTTTTTCTACAATTTTATATGGAGCCTTTCCCTTTCTAAAACCAGGAATTGTTATGTATTTTGCACTTTTAGCATATACTTTTTGTATTCCTTCTTCAAATTTTTCAGCTTCTATTGTAAAGCTTAATTTTACTTCATTCTTTTTATCTGTCTTTTCTACTTTTATACTCATTTTTTTCAATCCTTTCATGATTTGCTTAAATAATTAGCTTTATAATTATACCACATTTTGGAAGAATTGCAAGTCCTTTTAAATGTTTTTTATTAGAAGTCAAAAAATAAATGGATTATATCGTAAAAAATATAATCCATTTTGTATTTTTATCTATTTTATATCTTTGTAGTTATTATATATTTTATAGGAAATTATACTCATTAACATTACAATTATAACACTTATTATAATAATAGATGTGTCTACTCCTGTTTGTGGTAATTTTCCTTTTGCTGTAGTATCATCTCCTGTTAGATTTCCATTATTTGTTACTCCTTCAGAATTTCCATTATGTGCCTCTTTTTTAATATTAGTGACTTTTACCTCAACATCTTTTGTCATTCCATCCATATCTACTAAATGAACAATCTCTGTTGTATTAGTAGTAAATTCCTTTGTAAGTTTTTTTCCATCTTCAGATAATGTCCATCCTTCAACTTTATTTACCCTCTTATTTGTGTTTATTGTTGCAACTACAGTCGCTGTAGTATCAGTATTTGGATTATAGCTTACTGTAGCAGTCAATTCATCATTTGGATCATCATTTGGTTCATCACTTGGTTTATCACTTGGTTTATCACTTGGTTTATCACTTGGTTCATCATCATTTATTATATTTTTATACTCTATTTTATAATGTATAGTATCTGAATAATTTTCTGCTCCATCTATACTTCTTATATGTAAATATGTATCTTTATTCCAATCTACTTTAATATTTTCAATTACTTCGCTAGTTAAATTTATGGTATACCCTGCCTCAGTTGATGAATTATTATCTATTACATAATTATAACCTTTTACTCCAGTAATTATTGTAGTTGATTTTTGTTCAGATTTTAATACATTACCATTTTCATCAGTTGCTTCAACATAATAAGTATATTTTGTTCCTTTATCATCTGGCTTTTCAAATGTTACAGTTGCATTTTGGGTAGTTTTACTTACTTTATTGTCTATCTTTGAAATATTATTTGGATTTTCTAGGTCCTGTGCACTATTATCTATAACAGACGTTGCATCTGTTAACTGATTTAAATAAAATAGAGTATTTGCAAGTACTTTTCTTTCATCTTCTGTACTATCTCCATCACTATGTCCTGTTTCTATTAATGCAGTATTTTTATATGTTGTTAGATAAAAATTGTCTGCACCATCATTTCTACCACTAAAACGAATCCAGATGTCTCCATGTGCACTTTGTTTATTATGAGTTACAGGGACAATTCATCTCCTATATCTCCTATCTTCCATGGAAAATTAGTTAACAAACCTTTTTTTACAATTTTTAATCTTGAGCCTAATTCCCATTCTGAATATTGATCTATTTTAAAATATTCTCTCAAACTCCAAAAATTTTCTAATACATCTCCAATGGTATCATGTCCACAAAGAACACCTTTTCCACTTTTTATATACTCTTCTACAACAACTTTAGATTCTTGCGTTAAATCTTTGTTTCCATTATAATCCCATGTACCAAATAAACATACATCATATTTATTAATTATACTTGGATTATTATTAAATTCATCCATACTTACTAAATCAACAAAAATAATTTGTTCATTTGTTTCTGGATTTCTACCATAATTATCATATGTTTCAACTTTACCAGATTCATATTTTATAGTTCCACCTTCCATCCATACTTTAAGCATGGCTGACTTTGGTAATGTTTGTTTTGTTCCATCTTTGTATGTAAATTCTACGTTTTCTCCTGAACCTGGATATATGTTCAATACACTTACTTTTGAGCTTTTACTTGCTACAAAATTTGTTGTACTTATAGGGTTAAAATCATTTTCATCATCTTTTGATTGCAATATTCTAAATATATAATTTTTATCATTTCCATTGCTTATATTCCACTCTAATTGTATATTATTGTTATTGGCATCAGAAGTTACATATAAATTAAAATCTCCATTAAAAGCATATGTATATCTAACACTACAAACAATTACAAAAAATATTAATGCTATCAAAATTTTTTTGTATATTATCTTTTTTAACATTTGTATATCTCCTCGTATAATATATTTACAATCATTTTTATAAGTTTAAAATTACATTAAATTAATGATTGTAAGAGAAAATTT
>CANQSP010000056.1 GCA_947626555.1 uncultured Clostridia bacterium
CTATGTGGTTGGCGATGTATACCTCCACTTCGGACTTTCACCGATTAACTAAACGACATGCCCGTCGCACAAAAATACCCCTAGGTATTTTTTTAATACCTAGGGGTGTTCTATAAAACACGGTTCCACCCTATTTTTTACTTCATTAAACTTTATAACGTAAGTTATGCGTCTAGTTTTTTCTAGAAACAATGAGGTAGTTTTTCAAATATGTTTGCTTAGATTTGCTTCCAGCCAATGACAAACCCTCTCTTTTAAGTAACCTTTATTTTACTTTTTCTCATTATTGTTTTTGTTTATGTCTACAATAATTATACTATATTTTTTTAATAAGTCAAGTATTTTTATATTATGGCTGTTCTGTATTTTCACCAGTTGGTTGGTTTTCATTTGTTTGATTTGCTCCATTCTCTGCTCCACCTTCTGGTAATTGATTTTCTGCACCTTGTGCAGGTATTCCTAAAGCTAAGACTTTTTGGAAAAATACTTCTATTACTCTATCTCTTACTTGTGGAATAAATGATGATAATTGCTCTGTAGTATAATCATTTAATATTGCAGTGTTTGAATTGTCTAATTCAATAATATCTGGTATGCTATCAGTAAATTCTACGTCTTCTTCATAATCTGCAACTATTGTTTTGCCATCTGCACCTATGGTTACTGATAAAGTATTTTGTATACTATCTGTTGTAGCAGCTCCATCACTTTCATACATAATTTCAAATGAATATTTATCATCTACATTAACACTTAAACTAGCTATAGTTTGTGATGGTGTTTCTGATATTACTATTTTTGCAGTTGCAACATAAAAATCTTCTCTTGCAGATAAATTTTCTATTTTTATATTTAATGACATTGAGTTATTATTTACATTATTAAATACTGTAATTTTAAATTGATTTTTTACTATTGTTTCTACACAAATAGCTTTTCCATCACTTTCATATACTACTATACTTATTCCTTCTTCTGGTATTTCTGTTTCTTGTAATCCTTCAATTAAAGTTTCTATTAAAGCTGTAATTGATTCTATACCTGCATATTCATCTGGTAATCCCAATGCTTTTGCATTAGTTGATATTAAATTTAATGTTATACTATCTGTTTGTAATTGTTCTAAAATAGCTATTACTATATTCTTTAATTCTGTGCCACTTAAATCTAATCTATATGAATTACATGTATAACTTTTATTTTCATTTGATATTGTAACACCATTTTGTTTACTAAAATTACTATCTTTTAATATCTTAGAAAGTATTGGTGCATACATTTCTTGTATATGTTGTATATCATTATCTGTTATTTGTAATAAATCTGCTTGTGAAGTTTGCTCTATATTATCTGGTAATACTTGAGATACATCTGAGCCAAATCCCAATTTTTGAGCAAGAACTTTTAAATTTTCGGTTTTTATTCCTACATAAGCGTTTTCTACTACTTCATTTGACTTTAGAGCATATACATCCTCTGTTCTTGCTGCATCCAATACAAATAAATCTTGAGTTCCATTTACTACTGTTATTGTTGTATTTTCTATTTCATTAGCTTTATCGTATTTTCCATTAACTTTTACTTGAAGATTCTCTAGAGCACTTGTTAATAAGTCTTCATCAGATTCGTCATTTTCATAGTTAACAGTTAATCTTCCATCAACAGTGTATGGCTTTATTTGCTTTAAATCTTCAACTTGTTGCATTTGTGTATCATTAGCAGATTTATATGCCATTAATTGTTCACCCATATACTTATAAAACAAATCACTATTTGATTTAAACAAATCTGTTTTTAAAAATAGAAATAACCCTACTCCTGCTATTGCAAGAATTAATATAATAACTACAATAGCTATTATAATCCACTTCTTTTTTCCGTAATACATAATTTTTCCTCCTCCATTAATTTTCTTTTGTTGTTTTAATTTTTTATTGCTGTTTTCTCTGTTTTAATGCTTCATATATAACTATTCCTGCTGATACAGAAGCATTTAAAGACGTAATTTTACCATTCATAGGTATCTTTACTAAGAAGTCGCAGTTTTCTTTAACTAGTCTACTCATTCCAAATCCTTCACTACCAATTACTATTGCTATTGGACCTTTTAAATTTTGCTCATAATAATACGTATTCGTGTTCATGTCAGTTCCACAAATCCATAATCCCTTTTCTTTTAGATATTTTATAGTTTCATTTATATTATTAACTCTTGCAATTTTCATATGCTCAACTGCACCTGCGGATACTTTACTTACAGTACTATTTACACTTGCGGCTCTTCTTTTAGGAATTATAATTCCATGTACCCCAGCTGTTTCTGCTGTTCTTATTATTGAACCTAAATTATGCACATCTTCTATACCATCTAATATTACTACAAAATTATCTTCTTGTCTAGTAGTTGCTTCACATAAAATATCATCAATTTCACAATAATTATATGGTGGCACTACGGCTATTACTCCTTGATGATTTTCGGTTTGCGCCATTTGATTCATTTTTATTTTGTCAACCTCTGAAATTAAAATTTTTCTTTCTTTTGCCATCGCAATTATCTTATTAATAGATCCATGCTTTTCACCTAATTGCACAAATATTTTATTTATATCTCTTCCGGATTCTAAAAGTTCAATTACTGAATTTCTACCCTCTACTTGGTCTTCATATTCGTTCTCCCCAATTTTCTTTACATCTTTTACTCTAGGGCTTTCTTTTTTTAATTCATGCTGTATTTTTGATTTATTCTCCATATTCTTTTCTTTATACTGATTAACATTTCTTTTAGTTTTTTCTTTTATATAATTATTTTTCATTTTTTACCTTTCTATTCATAATTTTCCATATTTATCTTATTCATCATTTAATTTAAGAACAGATAAAAATGCCTCTTGTGGTATTTCTACATTACCTATTTGTCTCATCTTCTTTTTACCTTTTTTCTGTTTTTCTAATAGTTTTTTCTTTCTTGTGATATCTCCTCCGTAGCATTTAGCTAGAACGTCTTTCCTCATAGCTGATATTGTTTCCCTTGCAATTATTTTTCCTCCAATTACTGCTTGAATTGGAATGCTAAATAACTGTCTAGGGATTGCTTCCTTTAACTTTTCTATCATTTTCTTTCCACGCTCATAACTTGAATCTTTATGAACTATAAATGAAAGTGCATCTACACCCTCACCATTAACCCAAATGTCTAATTTTACTAAGCTTGAACGCCTATAATCTTTAAATTCATAATCAAATGAAGCGTAACCCTTTGTTTTAGATTTCAAATTATCAAAGAAGTCATAAATAATTTCATTTAATGGAAGTTCATATATTAATGTTACCCTATTTTCATCTAAATATTTCATATCTACATAAACGCCACGTCTATTTTGACATATCTCCATTACATTACCTACAAACTCTTTTGGCGTCATTATTTGAGCCGTTACAAAAGGTTCCTCCATATATGAAATTTCATTAGGTAGAGGTAAATCTGCCGGATTATATAATTCTATAATAGAGCCATCTGTTTTATATACCTTATATATAACTGATGGAGATGTTGTAATTAAACTTAAATCAAATTCTCTATCAATTCTTTCTTCTATTATTTCTAAATGTAATAACCCTAAGAAACCGCATCTAAAGCCAAATCCTAAAGCTGTAGAAGTTTCGGGTTCATATTCCAAAGCTGCATCATTTAATTTTAACTTTTCTAGAGCTACCTTCAAATTTTCATAGTCGCTTCCATCAACAGGATACAAGCCACAATATACCATAGGATTTGCCTTTTTATATCCTGGAAGTGGTTCTTCCGCTGGATTATTCTTTAACGTAACAGTATCTCCCACTCGTACATCTGAAAGACTTTTTATACTAGCTGCTATATAACCAACCTCACCTGCTACTAATTCATCAGAAGGCATATAAGTCCCTGGTTCAAAACAACCTACTTCTGTTACTACAAATGATTTTTGAGCTGCCATTAATAAAATTTCATCTCCAACTTTTACTCTTCCATCTTTTATTCTAACATAAGCAATTGCCCCTTTATAATCATTATATACAGAATCAAATATTAGTGCTTTTAATGGTTTATTTTTATCTCCCACTGGAGATGGCAAATCTGTTACTATTCTTTCTAATACTTCATCTACATTAAGACCAGTTTTAGCTGAAATACAAGGAGCATCTATTGCAGGAATTCCTATAATCTCCTCAATTTCTTTTTTCACCTCATCTGGTCTAGCATTAGGTAAATCTACTTTATTTATAACTGGTAAAATTTCCAAATTATTATCTATTGCTAAATATACATTAGCAAGAGTTTGTGCTTCTACACCTTGACTTGCATCTACTACAAGTATTGCACCATCACATGCAGCTAAACTTCTTGAAACTTCATAATTAAAGTCTACATGCCCTGGGGTATCTATTAAGTTTAACATATATTCTTGTCCATTTTTAGCTTTGTAACTCATTCTAACTGCTTGAGACTTTATGGTTATTCCTCTTTCTTTTTCAATATCCATATTATCTAAAACTTGTTCTTCCATTTCTCTCTTTGAAAGGACACCTGTCATTTCTATTAATCTATCTGCTAAAGTTGATTTTCCGTGATCTATATGTGCAATTATACAAAAATTACGAATATATTTTTGATCCATAGTTCCTCCTTATTTCTCAATTATTTTAACATATGTTGTAAAAAACTTCAAGGAGTTTTGAGGACGGTTCTGAAAATCTGATTTAATCGTACAAATTGCATTTACTTTACAGAATTGCATTTAACTTTTCACTTGACGGAAAATCTGATTTTAATAGACAGATAAAAAATTCTTGTATTTATTGTCGATTTATGTTAGAATATGATATACTTTAACAAATATAACATATATAAATAAAACTTTAGCATCTTATATATGTTTTTAATCTTAGAAGGGAATTT
>CANQSP010000057.1 GCA_947626555.1 uncultured Clostridia bacterium
GGGACGGGGTTAAATAGTTTAACCTACTTAATTGTTATATTGCAAAACATTAATATTATATATTTTGGAATGATTCGTGGGGACCGTTTTAGAAAATGTTACGAACGTAAGTGAGTTACATTTTCTTAAATGGGGCAATGTAAAAATATATAATATTCATGTTTTGCAAGTAAAATAAATAAATTTTGGGTTAAACTATTTAACCCCGTCCCTATTAGTTTAACTTAAATAAAAAACTTGTGCTAAACTATTTAACCCCGTCCCCAATAGTTTAGTCACATTATGACATATACTGTCATAAACTATCGTAAGGTGATTTTATAATTAAATTCACCTCGTATATTAATTAAAGAAGGTAACCGACATTATGGATACAATCGTTTTAAAATTTGGAGGAAGTAGTGTAGCTGACAACTTAAGATTAAATGTTGTAGCTGATAAAATTATAGATTTATATGAGAAAGGAAATAATATAGTAGTTGTTGTTTCTGCACAAGGGAAAACAACTGATACATTAATAAAAGAAGCCAAGGAATTATCAAATATACCGAATGAAAGGGAAATGGACGTACTTTTAAGTACAGGAGAACAAGTTTCTATGGCAAAACTTGCTATTCTATTGCAGAGATTAGGCTATGAAGCAATCTCATTAACAGGGTGGCAAGCAGGTATATATACTAGTGAAACTAATCAAGATGCAAGAATTGAAAATATAGATTTAACAAGGATACAAGAAGAATTAGATAAGAGAAAAATTGTTATAGTTGCAGGTTTTCAAGGAATAAACAAAAACGCTGATATTACAACTTTAGGAAGGGGAGGTTCTGATACAACAGCCGTAGCTATAGCTTCAGCTTTAAATGCAAAGCATTGTTATATTTTTTCTGATGTAGATGGAGTTTATACAACTGATCCTAATAAAGTTACAATTGCCAAAAAGCTAGAAACTCTATCTTATGAAGAAATGTTAGAGGTCGCAAATGAAGGTGCAAGAGTTCTTCATAATAGATGCATTGAAGTAGGACAAAAATATCATATTCCAATAATTGCAAAATCAACCTTTAATAATAAGCAAGGTACTATTATAGAAGATGAGAAAAAAGATAAAATAGAGGATTCAAGTGTTAAAAGTATTGTAAAAAATGATGATATTATATATGTTCATATGAAATATGAAACATATTCACCTGATTTATTTAATAAGTTATATAAGCTATTATTAAAGAATGATATTCTTGCTAATAATTTTGTAAATAATAGTATTCATTATATGGATGTTTATTTTACAATTAAATCTGTTGTGCTAAATAAATTTCAAAATTTACTAGAAACTGACTTGAAAGCCTTTGATACTACTTATTCAAATATTTCAAGGATAGCAATAGTTGGACATGGAATAATGAATGATGCTTCAATTTTAGATAAGCTATTTGAAATAATCGAAAATAACAATTTAGAAGTATTAGATTTAGAAATAAATGAATCTAAAATTGCAATTATGTTTAATCAAAAATTGAATAACAATATATTGGAACAAATGCATCAAAAGTTAATTTCATAATTATTTTAATATAAATTAAAGACCAGATTGTATTTATAATCTGGTCTTTTAGCTTTCACACAGAGAATAATTAATATGTTACTTAGTTATTTTAGCCGTTAATTTCTACAATTTCACCATCAATATACCGGCAAAACTTTCCATTCTCGCTAATATATGGCCCAAGATAACCAAATTCTGTAATGTTGCTAGTTTTATGAGTTAATTCAATAAACTTATAATATATAATTTTAGTCTTTACGTCATAAACTAAATACGGTTTTATGTCTTCAAACCGACTCTGCAACACATACATAATAATTTCCTCCTATTGTTATAATATAGTTGTTACAAGCCATATTATAACATCATTTAGTTGAATTTGCAATATTACAGTTCTAAATTAGACAAGACTTGAATATATATTATTTATAGACTTTCAAACAAAAGGGAAGGGGAGATAGATATGCCTATGGAAGAGAGAAAAAATGTAACTAATGTTATACAAAATTTAGTTTTAGAGAATAGAGAAAAACTCAGTATATCTGGGGTACTAGATGTACTAAGTTTTGATGATCAGGTAGTGATTGTAGAGACAGAACTGGGATTACTTACCATTAAAGGGGAAGATTTAAGAATTAATAAATTAAGTATAGATACATCTGAAGTAATAGTAGAAGGGGAGATATACAATCTTGCATATAGTGAAGAAAATGCAGATAAAAAAGCATCTGGAGGTTTTTTAGGAAAAATATTTAAATAAAGTAAGGTGAATGCATTTGGAAAATAGTACGTTTGCTCAATTATATTCACTATTTATTTTCGCCATTAGCGGAATTATAATAGGTTTATTTTTTGACATTTTTAGAGTTTTAAGAAGGTCATTCAAAACTTCAGATTTAATTACATATGCAGAAGATATTATATTTTGGATTTTTACAGGATTATTTATTTTATTAGTTTTATTTAAATTTAGTAATGGACAAATAAGAAGTTATACAATAATTGGCCTAGCTTTAGGTGTTATTATATATATACTTACTGTAAGTAAATATTTTATAAAAATAAATGTTAAAATTGTAACATTTATAAAAGGAATAGTCCTAAAAATATCTAAATTAATATTAATTCCTATAAAAAAAGTATTAAAACTATTAAGAAAAATATTCTTTAAACCAATTTCGTTTTTAATAATAAATATAAGGAAAAACATTGCAAATTTCTACAAAGAAACCCAGAATTTTATAAAATCAAATAAAAATTTCTCTAAGAAAATAAATAAAAATGAAAGTAAAATGAAAAAATTTAAAAAAAAAATATAACAATAGAAGGATTTTAAAGAAAAATGTAGAAAAATATAATTAGTAGGATTATTTGGTAAAAATGGAGAGTGTGTTTTAAACAAATGAAGATTTTAAAAAAGCATTATAAAAAAATATTAATAGTATTAGTTGCAACATATGTTGTTTCTATTTATGCTTCTCAACAACAATCTTTAAATGAATATAACAAGCAGATTGAAACTTATGAGGAGAAAATTGTTGCTGAAGAAGAAACAAAAGAGTCTTTATTAGCTGTTAAGGATAATGTTAATTCTCCAGAATACATAGAGAAAATGGCAAGAGAAAAGTTAGGTATGTACCTACCAAATGAAAAAGTTTATATAGATGTTTCAAAATAGAACATATAAAACATATAAAGCAAATAACCTATATGCGTATATTATAAAAAAATCCAAAAGGAACATATATAAAATGGAAAAAAGAGGAAATTTTCCTCTTTTTTCTTTACTTTTACAATAAAATGTTATACAATATATATGAATTTTATCATATTAATTAAAATCTTTGAGAATTATCCATATAAAATTTAATTAGTAAATATATTTAGTGGGGGTAAATTATGAATTTAGAAAACTGTACGTTAGTTGAGTTACGCCAATTAGCAAAAGAAAATGGTGTAAAAAATGTTTCAAAATTAAAAAAAGAAGAATTGTTAGAAATTTTAAATAATAACGAAGCAGAAATTACAGAAGTAAAGGATGAAGTAATAGATAATATAGATAATGAAGAAAAAGTTGAAGAAAAGAAAAATGTAAGGAAGACATTTTATTATAAACAAGAGGACGATGAAAATGAGCCAATATTAGAAGCAGGAGAGGGATATAAACTAACAAGTGAAGATGATAGAATAGTCGAAGGAATATTGGAAATTCTACCTGATGGATATGGATTTTTAAGGGGTCCAAATTATTTATCTACACCTAGGGATATATATATTTCACCTATTCAAATTAGAAGGTTCAGATTAGATAAAGGAGATAAAATTAAGGGTATAGCCAGAATCCCAAAAGAAGGTGAAAAATTTCCAGCTTTAATATTTGTTGGAGAAGTTAATGGTGAAGCTCCTGAAAAGGCATATAAGCGTGTTAAATTTGATGATTTAACTCCTATATATCCTGAAGAAAGAATAAAGTTAGAAACTGTTCCTAATGAATATGCAATGAGATTAATAGATATAATCTCTCCAATTGGAAAAGGACAAAGAGGTCAAATAGTGGCTCCACCAAAAGTAGGAAAAACTACATTATTAAAGAAAATAGCAAATAGTATAACTACTAATAATCCTGAAATTGAATTAATAGTTTTATTAATAGATGAACGTCCAGAGGAAGTTACTGATATGAGACGTTCTATTAAAGGTGAAGTAATTTATTCTACATTTGATGAATTGCCTGAACATCATGTAAAAGTTGCAGAAATGGTTTTAGAAAGAGCTAAAAGGTTAGTTGAACATAAGAAAGATGTTGTTATATTATTAGATAGTATTACAAGACTAGCTCGTGCATATAACTTAGTTATTCCTTCATCTGGAAGAACTTTATCAGGTGGTTTAGACCCTAATGCCTTACATAAACCTAAGAAGTTTTTTGGTGCAGCAAGAAATATAGAAAATGGGGGAAGCTTAACAATTTTAGCTACTTCTTTAATAGAAACAGGAAGTAGAATGGATGACGTTATATTTGAGGAATTTAAAGGAACAGGTAATATGGAAGTTCATTTAGATA
>CANQSP010000058.1 GCA_947626555.1 uncultured Clostridia bacterium
TTGTTTTCATTATGTATTACATAATCCCTGAGTTTTATACCATTAGTCAAAACTCATAGGTGGTAGGAATTGTGTCAACGATAAAGTCCTATAAAGAATAAATTAAGACTTATAAAGGATATTTCTTATTCACATAATTTGACCATTAGCATTTTGGGTGCTATAATTAAACTATATTAAAATTTAGGAGGAATGCTTCATGAAAATTAAACAACACGGAACAATTCCTAACTGGGAGCTTGATGTTACCTGTAAAAATTGCAATGCAATCATTACTCTTGAGGGAGCAGATGATATGTATGCAAAATCTCACCCTACTGGAAAAATGGATGGAATATATGTTGACTATGCCTCAAGAACATTCCATTGTACTTGCCCAGAATGTGGAAAGGAAATCAGGGTTGCTTCTAAAAGCATAAGAGAAGATATAAAGTCAAAAGTGAAAAACAAAAATTAAAAAATTATCTTATGGTTTCAAATATCCCTTATCATTATAATTAATGGTAAGGGATATTTAAGCCCTTCTATTAATTTTTTTATAAATTTTTGATATACTTTAATAAATTGATTGATTAACATTTACGTCTTGTCTTGTATTTATTGTGATATATACGTTACATAGTTTCATTTATATAATGTTACTTCCGTATTACGTATAGGGAGTTTTGTGGCTTTTGCTTACACTATGCCACATCTACACCTATATCGTCAAATTTCATATACTTTTTAATTTCCAACAAACAAATGACTTTCTATTGCAATTTTATGTAAAATATAGTATAATAAAATATGTAACATTCTTTGTTGCACCTTTGAAGTAATAAACTTTCGGAGGTGCACACCTCCGAACAATTTTAAGGAGGATTAAATATGGGCAAACAAATTTTAGCAACTATTGTATGGGCAGTTATCACTTTCATCATTTTGGCTGCTGTGAAATACTTTACAAAAGTAGACAGTTGGCTTATGAATACTCTAAATTGGGTTGTCCCATCGGCTGTCGGATATTTTCTTGGATATGGACAAGCACGGATAGATGAAATAATAGACTAAAATTAGATAACTTGCCTATAAAAGCTATGCAGTAAATCTTTTATTGCATAGCTTTTATCTTTACCTTTAAAACAATAAAAACTTTATTTTAATATTTCTTTAACTACTTTAAAATTATAAATTTAAATTTCTTTTTTAAAGTAAATTCTTTCTGATATTTTATATGATATATATAACATTAAAATCATAGCTATTGGAATTACAATTAGCCAATATACATTTATAAACTCTAGTATTTTAATTAATGGTGACAAGTCAAAATAAGTAGTAACTATTCCACCAGCAATTGCAACACAAAATACTATTACCATTAATACAATTCTTGCTTTTTCTGGACCAAATTTATACATTGCTGGATAAATAAATGATTGTAATAAAATTGTAGCAAATAAGCATCCAAATATTGTTACCGTAATGCTTCCAAAATCTATTATATTCGTTTTAACATAAGAAACTGCAAAAGATAATATAGTTATAATTATAGTTGTTAAAATTATAATTATTATTGTTGCTAAATATTTTGCTTTTACACTATTTTTTCTACCATTTGGCAGAGAAATTACATATGCATCCCATTTATTGTAGGAATCATAACTGAATGTTGACATCATTACCATTACACTTAAAAAAGGTAATAAAAATGATAAACTCATTTGACCTTGAAATGCCATAACTAAATATATAAGCAATAAAATTGCTAAAATTTTAATATTACTTTTTATCATCAATAAATCTTTTTTTATAAAACCTAACATTCTTTTTCCCCCTTAATCATTAAAACCATAAGATTTTCAAGTGTTACTCTATCTATTGTATTAATTGAATACTTTCTACTAAAAATTTTTCTGTTTTCAACTAAAATTTCATATTCATATTTGCATTTTTTATATTTTATAAAATCACTTTTATCTATTTTTTCAAATTCTTCTTTAGAACATTTAACAATACCATAATCTTCAAGTAATTCTTCTCTAGTTTTCGATAATATAATCTTTCCAGCATTTATAAAAGTAATATAATCTGCAATATGTTCTAAATCACTTGTAATATGACTTGAAATGAAAATAGAACATTCCTCATTTTGAATAAAACCTTGAAAAATATCTATTACTTCATTTCTGGCTATTGGATCAAGTCCTGCTGTTGGCTCATCAAGAATTAACAATTTAGGATGATGTGAAATTGCAACTGCTATTTCCAATTTTTTTCTCATTCCTTTAGATAATGTTTTAATTGCTTTGGTTTTAGGTAATGCAAAATCAGTTAAGTATTTAAAATATAGTTCTGAATCCCAATTTTTATAAATATCTTTCATAACACTATTTATATCATTTGGTGTAAGAATTTCTGGAAAAAACATATCATCTAGAACTACTCCAATATCTTCTTTAATTTTTTTCTCATCTTTCCTATTATCAAGACCAAATATTTTTATTTCACCTGTATAATTTTTAATAATGTCTAAAATTGCCTTTATTGTAGTGGTTTTTCCAGCTCCGTTTTCACCTATAAATCCCATAATCATTCCTTTAGGTAGTGTAATATTAACATTTTGTAATTCGAATCCATTATACTTTTTACACAAATTTCTAATTTCTAAAATATTTTCCATTTACTCATCCTCCCCAAATAAATATTCAAAAGTTTCTAAAATTTCTTTTTTACTTATATTAGATGATTTAGATATTAAAATAATTTTATCAATATATCTTTCAATCTCCTTCATTTGTTCTTCTTTTAACAATTCAATATTTTTTGTTGCAACCAAACTTCCTTTTCCATGGATTGTTTTAATAAAACCTTCCTGTTCCAATTCATCATAAGCTCTTTTTACTGTCATAACGCTAATTCGTAAATCTTGTGCTAAATTTCTAATTGATGGCAACATTTCATTTTCTTTTAATTCATCTGTTACTATTGCTTTTTTTATAGCTTGTTTTATTTGTTCAAAAATAGGCTGATTACTACTATTGCTAATAATAATATCCACAATCATTCCTCCCTTTGCCGAAACTGTTATGCTTATAATATAACAGTTGTAACAGTTTGTCAACTAATTTGCAAATAAAATAAAAGATTATCATTTTTTTGATAATCTTTTAAATATAGAATTTACTTTTAAATATTATCTAAGCCACCTTCTATATTATATAATTTTTTATACCCTTGTTCCTTTAATAATTCTATTGCTTTATTACTTCTACTCCCGGATTGACAGTAAACAATAATTGCTGAATTTAAATCAGGTAAAAGTTCTTTGCTTTGTTCCTCTATTTTATAAAGTGGCAAGTTAATGCTAGATGGTAAATGTCCTTCCTTGTATTCTTGAGGACTTCTTACATCTATTAATTTTGCATCTTTATCATTTTTCAAAATCATCTTTGCACTTCTGTAATCTATATTATTATCTTCTACTACATTTCTGTTTTGTCTAAATATACTTTTTAAAGTCTCATATATCTTTATTTTCATTTGTATCATTACTCCTTTTATTCTTAATATTTTAACCAATCTTTATTATATTATATTATAAATTATAATTTTTGATATTTATATATACATCACAATTAATAGTTACATAATTATTGAAATTTGCAATTTTATGTTAAATGTGTTACAATTATATTTAGGAGATGATTTTATGGGTTTTTTTGATAAGTTTAAAAATAAAAAAGAAAATAATAATATTATAAATGATAACATTATACAACAAAATTCAATGCCTCATGAAATATTATATTCAAGAGAAGAGAATGGAAATTTTGAAATTGATTTTTTAGATCATCAGGCAGATTTTAAACAACTTTACGATTCTACAAGATTAATTGTTAGCGACCCTAAAATTATTAGTAACAAACTAGTTTATGATTGCCTTGTATCTTGGTATAATAATTCTGATGCTGAATATATAGGTCAGGTTGATAGCAGAACGGATTATAAACATGTTTTAGCAGAATTAGATATGAACTTACTATTAAAAGATGAAAATTATTGTAGAGCAGTAATGGTTAATTTGCTTGATAAAAAAAGAGTTGAAAAATATCTTGCTTCAAGCTTAGAAGATTACCCTGAAATACCTTGTGGAGAATATGTAGGTGGAATAACGTTAAAAGATAATTCATATAAAAAATATTTTGATGTTAATGTAGGAATTTGTGCTCATTTTTCTGAAGAAATGACTCAAAAAAGAACCATATATAAATTACAACAGGAACAAAAAAGACAAGATAAAATTAATTCTAACAAAGAAAAAATTCAAAAATTGCAACAAGAAATAGAAGAACTAGAACGTTAATATATAATTAGTTAAGTTTAAAAATAATTATTACATACTTAAAAAAATATTCGAGTAGAGAATAAATAATTATTTTATTTATTCCCTCTCACACCACCGTACGTGCCGTTCGGCATACGGCGGTTC
>CANQSP010000059.1 GCA_947626555.1 uncultured Clostridia bacterium
TCGTAAACACTATCTACTTTTCTTAATGCTTTTAAAATTTGATTTAATTCATCTAAATTTTCAACCTCTATTGTAAGTTCTGTTATAGCAATTCTTTCTTTATTTGCTCTTGAAGATACAGCCATTAATTTAGACTTACTATCGCTAACCTGCTTTATTATATCTGCTAGCAAACCATTTCTATCATTTGCATAAATCTCAATATCTACATTATATGCAGATTTATCGTCTTCTGCCCAACATACATCTATCATTCTACTTTCTTCATCTAAAAATAAATCATTTAAATTTTTGCAATCTGCTCTGTGTATTGAAACTCCTCTACCTCTAGTAATATAACCTACTATATTATCTCCTGGTACAGGGTTACAGCATTTAGAAAGTTTTACTAAACAGTTATCTATTCCTTTTACTATAACACCACTTTTTGAAGGTTTATAAGTTTGTTTTTCCTTTGATAATTCTTCAAGCTTTTCTTCTAAGTTTTCTTCTTTATGAACTTTTCTATATTCTTCCAATATTCTTGTTATAATTTTTCCTGCTGATATAGCACCAAATCCTACGCTTGCATACATATCTTCTATGCTATTATATTTATACCTATTTAAAGCCCCTGATATAAACTCTGGCTTAAATAATTCATCATAATCTATTCCTATTCTTTTAATTTCTTTTTCAATTAAGTCCTTACCTTTTTCAATATTCTCTTCTCTTTGATTCTTCTTAAACCATGCTAATATTTTATTTTTAGCTGTTGAACTTTTTATAAATTTAAGCCAATCTCTACTAGGACCTCTACTATTGTCAGATGTTATTATTTCTACTATATCTCCATTATTAAGCTTTGTTATAATTGGCATCATTTTACTATTTATTTTGCAACCAGTCATGTGATGACCAATTTCTGCGTGAATGCTATATGCATAATCTATTGGTGTACTACCACTTGGTAATACTTTTATATCTCCCTTTGGAGTAAATACATAAACTTCATCTTCAAAAAGTTCCGTTTTTAGTGTATTTAAAAATTCTTGTGGGTCTTGCATATCCTTTTGCCACTCTAAAGTTTCACGAAGCCATGCCAATTTATCATCTGTAACTTGAACATTAGCTTTTTTTCCTTTTGCAAAACTTGCCTCTTTATATGCCCAATGGGCGGCAATACCAAATTCAGCAATTCTGTGCATGTCCCATGTACGAATTTGAACTTCAAAAGGAGTTCCTTTATCCCCAATCAATGTTGTATGCAAAGATTGATACATGTTTGGCTTTGGAACAGCAATATAATCTTTAAATCTACCAGGCATAGGGTTATATAATTCATGCACAACACCTAAAGCTGCATAACAGTCCTTTACAGAATTTACTATAATTCTTAATGCAAATAAATCATAAATCTGATCTAATGTACTATTATCTCTTTTCATTTTTCTATATATACTATATAAGTGTTTTGCTCTTCCTGTCATCTCACACTCTATCTTTTGCTTTTTTAATTCCTGTAAAATATTTTTTTGTATTTTATCTATAAACTCAAGTCTTTCATCTCTTTTTCTATCTATTCCTTCAACTAACTCTCTATACTCCTCTGGATACAAATACTTAAATCCCAAATCTTCTAGTTGCCATTTCATTGAATACACACCTAAACGGTTTGCAAGAGGGGCATATAAATCCATTGTTTCTTTAGCATTTGCAATTTGTCTATCTCTGGATAAATACTTTAAAGTTTTCATATTGTGAAGTCTGTCTGATAGTTTTATTAAAATTACTCTTATATCTTTACCCATTGCAAGAAACATCTTCCTATAATTTTCAACTTGCTCTTCTTCGACACTTTCATAGTTAAGCTTACTTAATTTTGTTACTCCATCAACCATTTCTGCAATTTCTAGACTAAATTCATTAACTACATCTTGATATGTAGCATCTGTATCTTCTACTACATCATGAAGAAGCGCAGCACAAACAGTACTGTCATCTAAGCCTAACTCAGCTAATGTATTTGCAACTTGTAATGGATGCACTATATATGGCTCGCCAGATTTTCTTTTTTGATCTCCATGCTTTTCCTTTGCATAATTATAAGCCTTTAAAATAAGCTTTGAATCTGACTTTCTATTATTTTTTTTCATTTTATTAATAATATCTTCAATTGTTGCATTTTTTTCTAGTTCCTGCATAGTTAATCTCCTTTTTTATTTAACAAAGTGACAAATGATTGTATTTAAACTGATTTCATTATGTCTTTTATATTTATCTGTAAACTTTCCATTCCATTAAACCTATTTATTTCTAAGCTTCCTACTACATCAATTTTATCACCAATTAAATATTCATCAGCTAATTTTCCTAAATTGAAACCTATTGCATCTATTGAAAAATTTTCTTCTTTTAGACACAATTTTATATGTTTTCCTTCTGATAATGTTCTTATTGAATTAATTTTTAAATTTTTAAATAGAAATAATGGCATTTTATTTGCTTCGCCAAATGGTTCTAATAACTTAAGTTCACTTACTGACCCAATACTTATATCTTTTAAAGAAAGTTCTTTATCTATTTGAATAATCGGTATTATATCACTTATACTACTATTTTGTGCATATTCTTCAAACTGCTTTTTAAATTTATCAAAATTAGACTTATCTATAGTTATTCCTATTGCCATAGAATGTCCACCAAATCTATTTATGTATGTTTTACATTCACTTAATGCTTTATATAAATCAAAACCTGGAATGCTTCTTCCTGAACCTTTACCTTCATTATCTTCAAAGCATATTAGTATACTAGGTTTAAAATACATTTCTGTAATTTTAGATGATACAATACCTATTACTCCATGATGCCACCTTTCATCCCCTAAAACTATTACTTGCTTTTCTCCTTCTTCAAGTTTGGATTTTTCAATTTTCTCTATTGCCTGGTTAAAAATTTCTTTTTCCATTTCTTGACGTTCTCTATTGTATTCATTTAATTTATTTGATATTTCAATTGCTTCATTCTTATTTTCTGATAAAAATAACTTTAAAGCTAATTTTTCGTATCCTAATCTTCCACAAGCATTTATTCTAGGTGCTAGTCCAAAAGATATCGTTGTAGAATCTACTTTTCTATACCCTGAAGCTTCTAGTAAAGACTTTAACCCTACATTTTTTGTTACTTGTGCAAGCTTCAATCCTAATTTAGTTATAACTCTATTTTCATTTACTAATGGAACTATATCTGATATTGTTCCTACTGCTACTATGTCTAAATATTTTAAATATTCTTTTTCGTCTAAATTAAACCTCATACTTATAGCTTGTATTACCTTAAAAACAACTCCTACACCTGCTAACTGATTAAATGGATATATGTTATCTTTTCTTTTGGCATCAACTACAGCCAAAGCATTTGGCAATACTTCTCCTGGCTCGTGGTGATCTGTTACTATTGTTTGTAGCCCTAACGAATTTGCATATTCTATTTCCTCCAGCCCTGATATTCCACAATCCACAGTAATCATTAAATCATACTTTTGACCAACTATTTTATCTATTGCATCTTTATTTAATCCATAACCTTCATCTAATCTATTAGGTATATATGAATCTACCTCCAAACCTCTCTCTGATAAAAATTTTTTCAACACAGTTATACTTGTAATTCCATCAACATCATAATCTCCATATATTATTACCTTTTCTTTATCTTTAATAGCCTCTTCTATTCTATCAATTGCTTTTTTCATATCCGGCATTAAATATGGATCATGAAAATCTTTTCTTGTAGGATTCAAAAAAGTTTTTATATCTTTATCTTCAATAATATTTCTATTATACAAGATTGTTGCTAACAACTTATTTATTCCATGTTCATTTGATATTCTATTTATTTCTTCATCATTTATCTCATGTATTTGCCACTTTTTATTCATTAAACTTTTTCCTCCTATAATGCTAAACTATTAGGGACGTGGTTAAATAGTTTAGCACTTTTCTTTATATTGCAAAACATGAATATTATATATTTCTACATTACCCAATTAAAGAAAATGTAATTCGTTAACACTCATAACATTTTCTAAAATGATTTCCACGAACCACTTCGAAATATATAATATTAATGTTTTGCAAATATGTTTAATTTTTTGCTAAACTATTTAACCCCGTCCCTAATAGTTTAGCTTACAATTCCAGCAATAATTAAATAAATTATAATTTTCATACAACAGTTTAAAAATAACATAAATTGTGTTGCTGGAACCCCTATTGTATTTATTCTTTTATATTCATTAGATATTTTCTCTACATCCTCCTGTAAAATTTCTGTATTTTTCTTTTGATATTCCTCCATATA
>CANQSP010000060.1 GCA_947626555.1 uncultured Clostridia bacterium
TCGGAAAAAGCTTTTATTACATATGGAGTTGAAATATATGAAAATGAGTATCATATTACTTCAGATAAGGGAGAAGCAATACTTTCTAGTGAGCAGATGAAACAACTTGATGAAATACTTGATAATCATAGACAAATGGATGAAAAGAAGGAAGAGGCGCAGAAACAACTTAATGAAATAGAAAAACAAATTTCAGAAGAATTGAGTAGAATAGAAAACGAAAATGCAAACTAAATATTATTTGTAAAAGTATTTGGAGGAAAAATATGATAATGTTATACATTTTATTAGGAGTAATAATATTCTTTTCGATAGTTATAATTATTGGAATAATAAAATTTAATGAAAAAATTAAAAGAAAAATATTTATTATATTGTCAGCTATTTATAATTGTTTTATCGGTTATATTGATACTCCAGCAATTCTTTTAATGTATGGATATTTCTCTAATCAACCTAAAGGAAGTGGCTATTCAGTACCAGATTCCGAAATTGGATTTAATATATTGCTAGGATTAATAACTATGGTTATGTATCTTATATTATTAATACCTATAAATATATTTATGAAGAAAAAAGGAAAAATCAATTTAAAACTATATATAATAGCAAATATAATAGCAACGATACTAGGTATAGCAGTATTTTGGATATTTTTAGGGGAAAATACAAAAATATTTTAATATATATAATCAAGGATAACAGAAAATAATATTTTCTGTTATTTTTATAAAATTATACAAACAAGTGTTTACAAAGTTTAGAGATAATGTTATAATATAATAGAACAACAGTTCATGGAAAGAGGTGGACTAATATAAATAATGTATATTTAGCAATAGATTTAAAAACTTTCTATGCTTCAGTAGAATGTGTAGAAAGAAATTTAGATCCATTTAATACAAATTTAGTAGTTGCGGATCCATCTCGAGGAAAGGGAGCAATATGTTTAGCTATAACGCCTGCAATGAAAATGTTGGGAATAAAAAACAGGTGTAGAATTTATGAAATTCCTCCTAATTTAAAGTATATTATAGCTATGCCAAGAATGCAGAAATATATAGATTATTCAGCTAATATTTATGCAATATACCTAAAATATATTGCTAAAGAAGATATACACATGTATTCAATAGATGAAGCTTTTTTAGATGTTACCAAGTATTTGAAAATGTATAAAATGAAATCAAATGAACTTGCCAAGATGATAATGAAAGATATTTATGATACTTATGGAATAACTGCAACTTGTGGTATTGGAACTAATCTTTATTTAGCAAAGGTAGCTTTAGATATAATGTCAAAGCATAGTATTACAAATATAGGGTGGCTAGATGAAGAAAAATATAAAAAAGAATTATGGCATCATAAACCACTTACAGACTTTTGGCAAATTGGAAAAGGGATAGAAAAGAGGTTAAATAAAAAAGGAATATATGATATGCATGATATTGCAAATAGTAATCCGAAAATTTTATTTAAAGAATTTGGCATTAATGCACAATATTTAATAGACCATGCAAATGGAATTGAACATTGTACCATTGCAGATATAAAAGCATATAAATCAAAAACAAATTCAATATCAAGTAGTCAGGTTCTTTTTACAGATTATAATTACGAAAAAGCAGAATTAGTATTAGTAGAAATGGTAGAATTATTATCACAACAATTAATTGAAAAAAATTTACAAACAGATTGTATAGGCTTATACATAGGATATTCAAAAGATTTTGATAAACATTCTGGAGGTAGTAGAAGATTAAGTTCATATACAAACTTATATGCAAAGTTAGTATATGAGTTTAAGAAGTTATATGAAGAGACAACCAATAAAAGTATGCCGATAAGAAGAATTGGAATAACTTTCGGTAGATTGCAGAAATATGAAAATGAGCAAATAAATTTATTTGATGATATAGAGAATAATACTAAAAAGAGAAGATTAGAGAAATCTATAATCGAAATTAAATCTAAAATTGGAAAGAATGCGATAATTAGAGGAATGAATTTAGAAGATGGAGCTACAACTCTTATTAGAAATAAGTTAATAGGAGGTCATAATGGCTATTAGTAGAAATGATAGAGCGAAGCAATTTCTTCCTTTTGATGCTCTAAAAGGTTTTAAAGAAGCATTGAAAGAAAAAGAAGATGAAATTGAATATGTAGATAAAAAAGAGTTATCTGAAGAACGATTAAACGAACTTTCAGAAAAGTTGAATACGATAGAAGTAGGTAATAGTATTAATATTGTATATTATGTAGGTAATAAATATAAAAAGATTAATGGAAAGGTTAAAGATATTGATGCTGTAAATAAAAAAATAGTTTTATATGAAAATATAAATATTAATTTTGGTGATATTTTAGAAATAGAAAAAGACTAAAAAAGAAAATTAAATATATAAGATGGTACATATCATAATAAATTTTATATAAATTGAAACTTTTATATTACTTTTATATACTACAATATAAAGGAGGTCAAAATGAGTACTCAAATTACAAAAGAATCTTTTGAAGGTTTATATAATAATACTTATAAAAATGTACTAAGGTATACAATATGTCATTGCCAAAATATAGATGATGTAAATGATATAATTCAAGACATATATACTGAATTATATAAAAAAGTAGTAGATAAAAAGCATATTAAATTAGAAAATGCTGAAAGCTATGTAATAGGAATTGCTAAAAACAGATTAAAAAAATATTATGGTATGCAAAAATATAGTATACCTGTAGATTTAGAAGAAAAAAGCTTTATACATATGGATAATGAAAGTATAGATATAGAAAGTGATTTAATTACAAAAGAAAATGTATTACAAGTATGGAATTATTTAAAGGGTAAGAGTGAAATCATATCTAAAATATTCTATTTGTATTACGTTATAGAATTACCAATAAAAACAATAGCTGTAGACATGAAAATTTCAGAATCTAACGTAAAAAATTATTTATATAGAACAAAGAAAAAATTGCAGGAAATGTATAAGAAAGGAGATGGGCAAAATGTTAAACAGTGAAGTAAGATACATTTTAGAAGAACAATTTAGTCAAGAAAGAAATTATAAGGCAATAATGAATAATGTAAATAAGAAGCAAATATCATCAAATAAAATTATAAATATAATATTAGTACCTGTTTGTTGTATCCTAATTATTGTGGGTTGTATATGTATTATAAATAACAATAAAGATGAATATAAAAAAATGATAGCAGATGTAAATATAATAAAAGACAATGATAGTATTATAAATGAAAATGATAATAATAAACAAGTTGAAGTTGCAGAAAAGAAAATATACAAGAGGATACAGAGAGGAGAAGCTAGTTGGGCATTTGATGTAACGATACCTGAAAATATACTAAATGATAATAGGCAATCTAACTATGTTGTAAAAGCAAAAATCCTATCAGTAGGAGAAGGAGAAATGTTACCAAAACAAGAAAATTTTTATAATCCATTTACATGCCATACTCCTATAAAAATGCAAATAATAGAAAATTTTATGGACGATAATAAATTATCTGGTACGGTAACTGCATATATCGCAGGAGGAAAAATGAAGATAGCAAACATATTAAAAGGCACAAAAGAAGAAATAGAGCAAATGGGGATATATGATGCATCACAAGTTGATCCAGAACAATATATTGAATATATGTGGGCAGGAGGAGAATATTATGAACCAAGTGTCAATGATGAATATGTAATGATTATTACTAAAGTTAATCAGAATTTATATACTATAGGAGCTGGAGGATATAGTATATTTAAAATAGAAAAATCAAATGGACAAGAAAAATATATAAATGTTCTTACAAATAAAGAATGGAAAATAAAATAAAATCTGCTTTAATAAATAAT
>CANQSP010000061.1 GCA_947626555.1 uncultured Clostridia bacterium
CCTTTTGGAAATATAGATATTAATACTATGATGAAGTTTAAATCTATTATAGATAGTATGAATAATTCAAAAAATGATCCTCGCTCCAATTTATTACGTTCCCTAAAGCCTTATTTAAAATCTAGTAAAAGAAGTCAAGTTGATAAATATATCCAAATCTTTAGCATTAGCAAGGCTTTTGAGAGTATGAGCAATATCGGTGGTGGTGGTAAAAATGATGTATAATTATCCATATTATACTCCTTTTAATTTCAGAAAACCTTCTAGCAATAGTTTCCATAATTTTTCAAAAAGTAACCAAAAAAATAGCGGTTTTTTTAATAAAAAACCACCAACTTTCAGTACCCCTAGCACTTGCTCGTCCTTTAAAGATTCTGATATAAATTTTAATAAATTTTCTAATAAAAATTTTGATATGAATTATAAAAAAACTAATAAAAATTGTAATGAAACTAAAAATGCATATACTAAAGATAAGTATAACTCAGGTGTAAACTATAATGAAAGTATGGGTAATGACACTTTTTCAACTGATGAAACATTTAATTTATTTGGTTTTAAGTTACACTCTGACGATTTACTTATTGTTGCCATTATATTTTTTTTATATAATGCAGGTTCTAAAGATATGTATTTGTATATTGCTTTGTTTATGTTGCTTCTAAGTTAGCACTTCTACTAAGCATTTGCAATTTTAGTAATAATATATGTTATTCTAAAACCAATTCTCCTTCATCATTTATATATGCATATGTTTTTATTTCTGCAGACTCATTTTCATTTTCTGTTTCTTTTCTTTCTATTTCTTTTATTACATTTGATATTCTTATTTGTGGACAATCTATCTGATTGGCTGCTATTATTGCTTCCTTGTTGCCTTTTGCTCCAGCATGTGCTAGACCTCTTAAACTTCCTAGAACAATTATATTTTCCCCCGCAATTACTTCAGCTCCACCATTTACATCACCTATTACTACAATGCTTCCTTCATATTCTAGCTTTTGACCAGAACGCACAGACCCTTTTTGAAACTTAGTATCTGATGATTTTATTTCTCTGCTGAATGCTTTTTTTATTCCATGTAATCCAAGAGTTCTAGGACTTTCAAAATCAACTTTTACATCTAATATATCGTTTATTATTTCTTTTATTTCATCTATTTCTGCATTATTTAGCACTTTTCCAACTACTTGTATTGGTGTTTTCTCATCTTTATATAGTTCTTTTAAATCTTCGATTTTTTTCTTTAAGCATTCTTTTATTTCTTCTTGTGTTGCATTTTCACTTACCTTAACTATTATTGTGTCTTTTTTTAAATTAATTGATATACAATTTTTCATATTTTACTTCCTTTCTCATTGCTAAACTATTAGGGACGGGGTTAAATAGTTTAGCCTTTTAATAACTTATGAAATAGCAGTTAAACTAATAGGGACGGGGTTAAATAGTTTAACAAATTTGTTGTTTTTTCAGTATTTATTATATTATTTATATTAAGATAATTCAAAATATTTTTGTTAAACTATTTAACCCCGTCCCTATTAGTTTAACTTAAAAATATTAGATTAGGCTAAACTATTTAACCCCGTCCCTAATAGTTTAGCGCTGAATTTCTGTCATTGGCTCAGCTGTCATGTTTTCTGTAATTTTATTTGCGTTCATTCCAAAGTATTCTGCTATAATATCTCTTGCTACTTCGGCTGTGTAGCTACCATGTCCGCCATTTTCTACCATTACTACTACTGCTATTTCAGGTTGGTCGAATGGTGCAAAACCAACAAACCATGCATTTGTTTTGTTTCCTGCTTCTGCAGAACCTGTTTTTCCACCTACTTCTATGTTGAATCCTCTAAATACAGAAGCTGCTGTTCCTCCTGATTCCGTAGTAACACCTTTCATTCCCTCTTTCACAGCTTGTATAGTTTCTGGTTTAAAAGGTAATTGTTCCATTTCTTCTCTCTGCCTATTTAATCTTTTGTTTACAAATTCTTCTATTTCTTCTTTTGGCACTTCTTGTCCATTTGCACCTACTATAGACTTTATTACTGTTACATTTAGATTTTTTCCACCATTTGCAATCATACTTGTATATTTTGCCATTTGTAATGTTGTAAAGCTATTGTCTCCTTGCCCTATTGCTGCAACTAGTGTTAAACCATCTGTCCATAATCTATTAAATAATCTTGATGTTTCTTTACATGCAACATATCCTGTTTCTTCTCCAAGTAATTCTATTCCTGTCTTTTTTCCCAATCCTAAGTAGTTTGCATATTTCTTCAAATTATCAATTCCAACTCTTCTTCCAGTTTCATAGAAAAAATAGTTGCATGAACGTACTATTGCTTGTGATACATTTAATCGACCATGACCACTTCTATTCCAACAATGTGGCGTATAATCTTTATAATACCTATATGTTCCAACATCATTTATTTTTTCTGTTGGAGTTATTGCTCCTGTTTCTAGACCTGCTATTGCTGTTACCATCTTAAAAGTTGATCCTGGTGATGATATTGATTGTATTGCTCTGTTGAATAATGGACTATGTGCTGCTTCTGAATTGTATTCATCATATTTTGCTTGGCTTATTCCATTTACGAACTGACCTGGTTCAAAGTCAGGATAACTCGCCATTGCTAGTACTTCACCTGTGTTTACATTCATTACTACAGCTGAACCAGCATATGCATCAAATCTGTCTTGAAAACCTCCATTTGAAATCTTGTTTATATTTGCTTCTAATGCATCTTCTGTGACTTGTTGAAGATTAGCATCTATTGTTAATATTACATCTGAGCCTGCTATTGCCTCTTCTGATACATATTCACTTGTTACTGTTCCATCAACCGCCATATCTATTTGCCTTACTCCATTTGTTCCTTTTAAATATGGCTCAAATATATATTCTATTCCAGTTCGTCCTATTATATCATCTGGATTATATATATCTTCTTTACCTTCTAAATCTCCTTCTTCTACTCTTCCTATATATCCTAATATGTGTGATGCTAAGCTTCCTGATGGATAACTTCTTGTTGGATTTACTGGCATACTTATGCCTGGAAATGAATCGTTTTGCTCATTTAATTGTGCTAAAGTATTTTGACTTATGTTAGAAGCTATTTGTACTGGTCTTGTGTTACTATAACCATTTTTTGCAATCACATATCTTAGTGTCATTATTTTTCGACATTCTTCGACATTTTCCGTTGTTATTTGATATTTTTCTTTTAATATGTAGAAACATTCTTCTGCCGTTTTATTTTGATCTATATTATTGTTTTCTTTCCATGTACTTTGGCTTGCTTCACTTATTGTAAATGCAAATGGGTTTATAGATATTGGTAAATCATCTTTATATTTATCTCCATTTGATTCTAATAATTGTGCAAATTTCAATAATGTCGAATTTAATGTTTCTGTGTCGATTTTTGTCTTATATAGTTCTACATCTATTCCAGATACAGTTCCCGCTAATATGTTCCCAGATTGATCCCTAATATTTCCTCTAGCTGCTTCTAAAGTACTTTCCCTTGTAAGCCTTGTGTTTGAGGTTTCTCTATATTCTTCTCCATGTACTATTTGTAGGTTGAATAATTGAATTAATAATATTATTCCTATTATATATATAATAGTTGCCACTATATTGAATCTTAATTTTATATTGCTTTCTTTTTTCAATTATGCACCTCCTAATCATTTTTTTGCTCTTTCTATAATACCTTGTTTGTTTTTT
>CANQSP010000062.1 GCA_947626555.1 uncultured Clostridia bacterium
ACCACATGACTTACATTTTTTTAATATTAATTCATTTTCCATATTTATCCCTCTTTCTTTTATTTAGATTATTTTATCTTGCTAGTTTGAATTATATTATAAAAGGGATAAATTATCAATAAAAACTTTTTTTCAATTTAGAAATTATAAATTATTGTTTTGACTTATCTGCAAAACCCTTTAATGCTTCTAAGCCTTCGATTGGAACAGCAAAAATTATTGTATTTGACTGATCACTGCTTAAATCATTAAGAGTTGATAAAGTTCTTAAATGTAAAGCACCTGGTGCGGAACTTAATATTTTAGCAGCTTCTGCCAAGTTATTAGATGCTTCTACTTCTCCAGATGCTTTAGTTATAACAGCTTGTTTTTCTCTTTCTGCTTCTGCAACCTTTGCTATAACTCTCTTCATTTCTTCTGGTAAAGCTACATCTTTTAATTCTACATTTTCTACTTTAATACCCCATGGATCTGTTTCTTTATCAACTATTTTACATATTTCTACGCTTAGTTTTTCCCTTTCAGATAATAACTCATCTAATGAAACTGAACCAACTATATTTCTCATTGTTGTTTGTGCTAATTGACTTACTGCATAATTAAAATTTTGAACTGCTAAAACTGATTTTGAAGCATCAAAAATCTTATAATATAAAACTGCATTTATTTTTATTGAAACATTATCTTTTGTAATTGCTTCTTGTTCTGGAACATCAACTGTTTTTGTTCTTATATCTACTTTTTTGCAAGAAAAGAATATTGGTAAAATAACATGCCAACCAGGACCCAATATTTTCTTAAACTTACCACATAAAAATAAAATTCCTCTTTCGTATTCGTTAATTTGTCTAATTGAAGCTAATATAATTATTACTACTATTATTGGTATTACTAACATAGCTTTTTCCTCCTTATTTTTACTATATTATAATTAAATTTAATTCATTTGTATGTCATTTTCTTCTCTTTCGTTTGCTTTATATTTTGCATATTCTCTTAATGCTGTTAATATTTCTCTATCAAAAAATTTCTTTTTAGGATTATTGCTTTGATTTGTTTCTACTAAGTATGATATTTTGGATAGATTCATAAATTCACATGAATAACCCCTTTCTTTCTCACTTTCTGTTAAATTCATTTTTTCCTTATTAATACTAGATTTTGTATGTACTTCATAAAATGTTGTTTCTGTAAGCCTTGTTAATTCTCTTCCTTCTTTTCTGTCATAATAATTTCTATCAAAACTTTGTATTTTCAAAAATGGAGTTGCAAGATTTATCTCTTCATCTGTTAATATTATTCCAGCTTCTTCTTCCAATTCTCTTTTTAATCCTTCTTTTTCTGTTTCTCCTTTTTCTATCTTTCCTCCAACTAACATATATATTTGTGCATAATTCGAACACAAACATTGACCTTGATTATTAATTATTACCCCTCTTACTTTTCTAACAACTTTATCTACTTCACCATTTGATAAACTTGCTTCATTAAATTCTATTTTTTTCATATTTTTTATTTCCCTTCTGCATGCATTATAACATTATCGTTATAAATTTTCAATATTTTTTATGTTAATTTATTCATTTTTAATACATTCATATTTTAAAAAAATTAGAAAAATTTTTAAACAATAAATTGTAATAAAACAACTATTGACTTTTAAAATTTTGTATGCTATATTGTGCTCATATAACTCGTTGTTGTTATTAAAAGGAGGTATTTCTCATGTCAAATACAAAGTATCCTTTTATGGTAGAATTCACAGGTGTTGCAGAGGCTGGCAAAACAACGTGTATAAAAAATCTTTTAGAGCGGTTTTATAATTTAGGGGTCAAAGTTCACTATATTCAAGAATCTGCTGAAATAGTAGACAAAAATATTCCTAGAGGTTCTTTTGAATCTCATTTATCTATGCGTTTAACAACTATTAATGAAATAATCAAATGCAAGTATTCAGATTATGATTTAATTTTAATTGACAGAGGTTTGATAGACGGTGTACTTTTTACTATACACTTTCTCACATCTCACCCTGAGGCATACGAAAACTGTTCTGAACTCATTAGTTTTATAAATTCGTTGAATGCTTTATTACAGCCAGATCTTTTAGTTATTTTTAAATCCTCACCTGATGTTTCTATCCAAAGAAGAGGTGGAAAAGAGGGACACACTGTTACTCATAAATTTCTTGAAGAGCAAAACAAGCTTATAGAGTCTTTTATTAAGACTATTTGCGTCCCTTTTTACGTATTAGACACCTCAAATTCTTCTAAAGAAGCTGTAGCAAATGAAGTATTTAATTTAATTATCAAATTAAAAGACCATTGAACTCAATGGTCTTTTGCTATATATTACATTTTTTGTTACAATTTATATCTTTTAGTAATTCTTATAATTAATAGCGATTTTGCAGTACTTTTAGATTAATGTACTTATTCTATTACTTTCCAAAACATTTTATTTCCTTTGAATTCATAACTTATTTTATTTTCATCATTTAAATATGATAAATATGATTTTATGGTACTTCCTATTAATACATATTGGTTTGTATTCATTGTTAAATTATACTCATCAAAAATAAATTTTAGTATCTCCTCGAAAGTAACTTCATTTTTGCAATAATTCATTATTTTATTACAAATTTCATTTATTTTATCTTTATTTAATTCAATTAAATGTGTAATATTATTTGTAGCCTCACAATGTGATGGAATAAATACTTTAGCTTGTAGACTTTTTAATGTTTCTAACGTATTTAAATATTCTTTTACATCATATATAAAGAATAAATGATACTTTTGAATTGTTTCCTCACTAAATAAACAATCTCCTAAGAAGCACACATCATCATCCGTTTTTATCGCTATCATATCGAAAAAATGACCTTTTATAGGAAAATATTCTAAACCATTTGGTAGATTACCTTCTATATTCATTACAGTTGTTTCTTTAGCTAATAAAAATTTATTCTGTAAATCTTTAAATGGATAACCACCGTATAAAAATGATGGTTCTAAAATAGGAAATTCTGTAATACATTTTTCTATACCATTGGCAAATATATTACAATTCGTTCTATCTTGAATTACTTTATTTCCGCCAATATGGTCAGCATTTGAATGTGTATTTATTATTCCTTTTACTTTCCAACCTTGTTCTTCTATTATTTTTAATATTTTTTTACCAGCTTCTTTATCATTTCCACTATCTATTAAATAAATATTTTCATTATCTATTTTATATATTCCTATATTTGTTGGATTTTTTATATAATATGTTTTTTCTCCTACTTTAACAAGTTCCAATTCAAATACCCCCGTATCTATTTATGTTCCTTCTAATTAATTATTTTGATATTTTTCATAAAAATTTTGTTGCTATTTTAAATTTTTATTATTTTTTCCCATGGTAAATCTTTTTTTCCAAAATGACCATAGTTCGTCGTTCTTGTATAAATAGGTTCTTTTAAATTTAAATATTCTATTATTCCAGCTGGAGTTAAATCAAATTTTTCTTTAATTAAACAAATCAACTCCTCTTCTGTTTTACTGCTTGTACCAAATGTATTAACACAAATTGAAATTGGTTCTTTCATACCTATTCCGTATGCTATTTGTATTTCACATTTTTTAGCATAACCATTTGCAACAAGATTTTTAGCTATGTGCCTTAACATATATGC
>CANQSP010000063.1 GCA_947626555.1 uncultured Clostridia bacterium
TATTTGAATGAAAATATTATTTTGATTTGGCGTAGCCAAACATAAATTATCTATCGCAAGATTAGATAATTTATGAGTCCTCCGCAAGGAGCCCAACTAGACATCTTTGCAAAACGAAGTTTTGAAAGTGTCATAGTGGGTTACATACTTTTGTAAAAAAGTTATGTAACAACTCCATTTGGTTGCCTCTTTGATACTTACTTAAGTGAACAATATTAGACAAAAATAGAAATGATTATTTAGTGTACTTAACTAATGCATTCTCCCCTATGAGTTTTGACCAATGGTACAAAATTCGGGGGATGATATAGTACATGCTGAAAATAAAAAAATACCATTCTTTTTTTAGAATGATATTTATATCTATCTGTTGATAGCATTCGAACAGATACGTCATTGGTAGCGACGGTGGGATTCGAACCTACGACCTGCCGGGTATGAACCGGATGCTCTAGCCAACTGAGCTACGTCGCCATGTAAAAATGACATATATTATTATATATTCACATTAGCAATTTGTCAATAGAAATATTGAAAATACTTGACTATTTTTGAAAGTACTTGACTATTTTTTGAACTAAACATAAATTTTTTTAAAATAAATAATGCTTTAAAAAAGCAATTAATTACAAATATATAAAAGAAGATTTTTAATATGTAAAATAGAAAACTTCCATCAATATAATAGGTATATTCAAGGAAGTTTTTAATTACAATTTATAATTCTCTTTCATCACGTTCTATTTCATGAGTAGAAGTTTTTTCTTTAATAGTATTTTCTACTCCTGCAACGTCATACTTTTTATTAAATACTTTGTCTGTACTGCCAAGTGATTTTTCTTGTGAATCTATATGTTTTAGCGACTCTAATAGAACTTGTGCAGTTTTTATATCTTCAGGGTTTTTATTTTTAGGATTATTTGCATAAGTTTCTAAACTATCTATTTCTGGTTGATCACCATTTCCAAATAAGTTTGATAAAACTCTTCTTAAATTCCCAACAGCAGTCGAAAATCTCTTTTTAGAAGTATCTTTTTGTGCTACTTTACTCATATTACTCATTCTTAACAATTGTTAAGAAATACACCTCCTTTAAGGTAAATTACCATACAATATAATATTAACATAAATGTAAAAAAAAATCAATAGTTATATGGAAAATTCTTCTAAAAGGGTTGAAAACATTGAAAAAATGTGATAAAATATGACCATTGTAAAATATTTTTTACAACCTTACTTACACCAAGAGTGTAGGTTACAAACCATAAGGAGGTGAAAATAATGAACAAATACGAGAGTGTTATCATTATTAGTCCAAATGTTGATGAGGAAGGAATTAAAAAATTAATTTCTACTTTCACAGAGATGATTAATAAGGATGGTAATTTAGAAAAAGTAGAAGAGTTAGGGTTGAAAAAATTAGCTTATGATATTGATAAAAATAAAGAAGCATTTTATGTTGTATTTAATTTCGAAGCTAATCCATCACTAATTGCCGAACTTGAAAGAAATTACAGAATTACAGACGAAGTTATAAAATTTATGACTGTAAAATTAGGAAAATAAGTATAAATACTTATAGAGGAAAAGAAAAGGACCTTTATATTTAGAAAGGTATGGTGTAAATATGAATAAAGTAATATTAATGGGAAGATTAACTAGAGATCCAGAGGTAAGATATACTCAAACAAATAATACATTAGTATCATCTTTCTCTCTAGCTGTTAATAGAAGATTTGTTAGACAAGGAGAAGAAAGGCAAGCAGATTTTGTAAATATAGTAGCATGGAGCAAATTAGGAGAATTTTGTAGTAAATATTTTAAGAAAGGTCAACAAGTAGGAGTAATAGGAAGACTTCAAACAAGAAATTGGGATGATGACCAAGGACAAAAGCATTATATAACAGAGGTTGTTGCAGAGGAAGCATATTTTGCTGATAGTAAAAGAGATAATGAATCAGGTTCAGCAAATTTTGATGCGACTTTTGGAACAATGCCTGAAACAGCAAGTGGAAATTCAGATTTTGAAGTATCTTCAGGAGATGACCTACCATTTTAATTAGAATAGGGGGGAAAAGAAATGGCAGATAAGAAAAATAGAAAAAATAATAGAAATAACAATAATAATAATGATGATGATTTTAACCCAAGATTTAAAAAAATCAGAAAGAAAGTATGTCCTTTATGTGCAGATAAAAATTTTGTGTTAGATTACAAAAATCCAGATCAAATAAAGAAATTTATTAATGACAAAGGTAAAATATTACCTAGAAGAGCAACTGGAGCTTGTGCTAAACATCAAAGAGATATAACAATTGCAGTAAAAAGAGCAAGACAAATTGCAATGCTTCCATATACTCAAGAATAATCATTATTAATGCAATAGCTGTAAGTCAAAATATTAAGACTTACAGCTATTTTTAAAAACAAAAAGCAAATAGACATAAAACAATTGACATAATATGAAAACGATGATATAATGAAACAGTAAATTTTGTAACATAAATCTTTAATTTAAAATGGAGGTAACAACATGGAAAATGTAGCAGGGCGGGAGCAGCAGAATATAGCTACTTCGGAAGTTATTGAAGATGTGCAGAATGTACCAATAAGTGTTAAAGATGTAGTTCCACTTAATTGCCAGGCAGCGTTAGCAAGTTTTACAGAAGCAGAGCAGAATGAAATTCTTTCGCTTGCAGACAGCATTGATGTTAGAAAAGTAGAGAATGTTATGAGTTATGGGTCAGTTGCACTGAAAAGAACTTTTGAACAGTGTGGAAAGTTCCTTAAGGATGAAAGGGGATCGGCAGCAGATCAGGAAGTCATTGCTCAAGTAATTGAGCTTTCCAAGAAGGCATCTGCAAGCTACGACGACTTCAACTTGGTTCTTCAGGAACCTAATGTTTTTCAGAAGTTGATTGTCAAAATCTTTAATCCTGGAAAAGATTCCAGAGCTGAAAAGATTCAGCATTCAGCAGTAACAAGCTATAAGCTTTTAACAGAGCTCAAAACTTCCTGCGACTCATGGCTGGAAATGCTTAAAAAAGCGTATGGAGATATTGAGCATTCGGCTATAAGCGATTATGAAACCATAAGCTTGCTGGAAAAATACATCATTGCAGGCAATATCGCTCAGGAGCGCATTGCAGGAGAACTCGAAGATATTCAGGCAAAGTATAAGGAAACAGGTTTGCAACAGCATTCCTATTCGTACCAGCAGATGAAAGAAGGTTATGATATTTTCCTTATTACAATGTCCAACTTGGAGAAATCCAGGGTTATGTATCATTTGAGCCTGGGGCAGTTGGCACTTATTAAGCGTAGTAACAGGAATGTTCAGATTTCTATTCATACTCAAGTGGATAACAGCATGGCACTTATAGGTCAGCAGCTCAGAAATGCAGTATTAAACGAAAAAACTCGTGAAGTACTGGAAGGGCAGAAGGCACTGGCAAGGCTCAATGATGAGCTTATCAAAGATATATCCTCTAAAGTGGGTCTTACTGCGGAGGAAACGGAGAAGCTTATCTATACAGGCTTTTACAACATCGAAGCAGCAAAAGAAGCTGTTACAACTGTTATAAAAAGTTGTAATGAAATTCAGAAAACAGCAAGTGAAATGTTGCCGAAGATGAAAGCAGACATGAGCCAGATAAATGATCTCATTAAAGAGTTGGAGCCTTTGGCTAAAAGTGCAGAAGTAGAAAAGTTGACGGATAATACCAGTAGCAATTCCACGACAAATATCTCCAAATCTGTCAATACAGAGTTAAAGTTTTAGAAAAAAGTATGTAACAGGTAAAACATTTATACTATAACCTGTGAATACGAAATCAAAGTTTTACTATCGGCAAAAGAAAATATTTTCCGATATATTAAAAACAAAAAGTGGCGAATTTTTCCAATAAATTCGCCACTTTTTATTGAAATTTACGTAATAATATGATATTATGTATACGTTAATTATTTTTAATTAATAGAGTAGAAAGGAGATAAGAAGATTATGATTATAACTTCTCAAGGTTTTGGTCATTTTACACATGGTTTGAACAATCAAGATTTCGGAATAGAAACAGAGCGGATGGTGCTAATCCTGGATGGATGTAGCGGAGCGAAGTTTTCTGAAATTGGAACGAGGTTGTTTGCACAGCTATACTCTAGAAAGGAGGAATCTGATAGCGTAGAGAAATTTGAAGATAATGTTAGAAGTGTTTTTGATGATATTAGCAAAATGATGGAGAAGTATTATCCAACTATTGATGATTTAAGGCAGAACTTTATAATGGATAATCTTTTGTTTACGATAATTGCTTGTTTTGAAACAGAGAACGAATATATTGTAAAGATTTTTGGAGATGGCTACATTATTACCCAGAATACTTCGGGTAGCATAAGTTACATGAGGTTTAATTATGGCAAATGTCCACCTTATTTTGCCTATAAGTATTGCGAATTAGAAGACTATAAAAACTATGATTTCAAAACATTTAAATTCAGCAAAACGGCATTTAAAAAAGTTGCAATTGCAACGGATGGAGTTTTACCAATTGCTAAAGGAGAGGTAAAAGGGTTAGACAATTATATTATGCAAGGAAATGACAATTTAATTGCAGTAGGTATTAATAGCCAAAGGCAGTGCTTTGTAGATGACGTTACAATAGGGGCATTAGGAGGTAAAGATAATGGGAATTTTTAAGTCAAAAGGAAAGAAACGTAATGAAGATAAAAAATTCAGTAATTCTAATATACCTAAAAATACAAAACATACGTCTGGAAATGGTACGTATACATCTGGAAATGGTACTTATACATCTGGAAATAGTACGTATACATCTGAAAATGGTATGTATACATCTGAAAATGATGTATACTCAGAAAAAAGCATTTATGGTGCTTCAGGCTTTGGAACCTCAAACTTTGAAAAATCAAGGTTAGGAGAACCTGTTATTGGAACATCAAACTTTGAAAAATCAAGATTTGGGGAACATGTCATTGGAACATCAGCCTCTGGAGAATCAGTTTATGGAACGCAAACTTTCGGAACTTCAGATGTTGGAAATTACATTCCAGTAACTACAATTCCTCCAAAAGTACGTTTCAAGCGGTTAGTAGAAAAAAAACTTACTATAATATTAGTGGAAAACACTAAGGAGGTTGTTAATCAAAAAGACACATTAGTCAAAATTGTTAAAAGTAGCGTGCCTACGGGGCTTGTATGTGTTATAAAATATGGTAGCTTTATTAGGCAAAGCAAAGTTTTAGATATTAGCAGTTTTGATGACAAGCACTTTATATCCGGTGAAAATGTAGATGGCAATATTTGCTTGTACGATGCTTTAGAATCATTAGAAAAACTGGTTAATAGTGAGTATATGGCAATTAAAGAAGGTGAAAATGAGCGTGAACGAATTAATCAGATTGAGATTATAGGCATCGGAAATTGCAAAGATATTGGCTCAAAAATTTCCAAGGATTGTGGAATACAATGCTTTTATAGAGCAATCCAGAAAACAGGTGCAGTAACAAAGTGTTTCTGTCTCACAGAGGAAGGTTTTGTAAATTCAGCAGAAATAGGTTTTCATTCGATAGGTTCAATAAATAGGGACTATCAGCAAAACTATTAGTAAGATAGGAGTGATACTATTGACCTTTTTACAGAAATTATATAATTTCTTCGTTCGGCTTTTTTCCGGTTTTGGGGAAACAGCAAATAGCAGTACTGCTACAATGCTAGAGACTTCAAAGCCAATGGAAACAAAAGAGCTAGATAATAGTATAACAAGTAATATAAGTACAACAGAAAACGAAATCATTTCTAATCAAGAGGAGGAAAGAGTAAACTTTGCAAAAAGAACTTTAATGACTAAGCTTTACATTCTTGAACAGGAAATTACTGTATTCGAAAGTGATTTTCCTAAAGAATTCACAGCTTATATGGATAGAATAGAGAATCTAAGGCAAAAGTATAATTCCAGTTTGGAAGAAATAAAAAAATTGCTTACATTCGAAATTGATCCAGAGCTTGATCCAAAAAAAATCATTGAAGTAAATATTCTCGAAGGGGATATAAAAGACTTTATTGGCAAAGAAGTGAAGTTTAACATTATTAGTAAACAGTTGCAAAGGTTAGTAACAAAATTGAATATTTTATACAATGTTTCTATATTCCATTTTAAGGAGGAAGAAAAGCAAAAAGTAATTTCTCAAGTAAACCACGCCATAGAATCTCACACAAGAGTCATACATGAATTCAAAAGTTGCGAAAGCATTTTAGATGATAGACGGCTAAAAGAAAGAATCGTGGAGCTTGCATCTTATGTAGATTATGAAATTTTTAAAATAAGTATACGAAATTCTAACCAAGCACCCAACGAACTGATTCGAAATCTTGTTATGACCAATGAATTTAGTGGGTTCGAATATGAAAGTGCATTCATAGCTTTCATTAAAGATGAGATATCAGATTTGGGAGAGTTATTACCATTACTTGGTGATGAAGAATGTCGCAAAGTACTGAAAAGAAAGTTAAATGATCTTCTTGCAAGCATCACATATTCTGAAACACAAGAAGCTATAATCTTTGATACAACTTTTTGGAATAGCTTTTTGAATTTGGAGTCGAATTTACTCGAAATGCTTAGAGCAAGTGGTGTAGATAAAGAGAAGGTTAAGGTAAGGCTCATTATTAGAATGGACATAAAGGTAGATGAAAGTGATGTTTTACTTTTGCCCATAACGAATGCAAACTTATCTTTAACTAGTCTTTACAGCATAACGCATGATGAGAAGATTTTATTACTCATAAGGTTACTCAAAAATATGTCTAAAGATATAACATACAAGGAAATATACTTCTTAATACTTTTGTTTGATGTAAAAACAATTATTGTTAATACACCGAATGAACTCTTAAGACATATGGAGAAGTATTTGAAGAAGTATCCGTACACTGACAGGAGCATTGAAGAAAAGAAAAAGAGTGTAATGAGCTTACTAAATAAAGAATATGTTATTGCATTTACTTTAGATGGTGATGAAAAGAAGATTGTTACAACTCTTCAAAGTTTGAACTTTGACTTTAAGGTCGAAGGAAACAATGTATTTATAAATTCTTTTTATTTTAATGGTCTTGAAAATGTATTAAGTTCTTTGAAAGCCAAAACACAAGAATCAATATAACCAAATGGAGGTAAAAAAATGGCAAATTATTTAGGTTTTTCATCGGACAAAATTGATATTTATGAGTTTTTGTTGGACAAGTCAGGCTCTATGCGGAGAGATAGAGAAAATGTTGTAAGAGGATTGGAACTCTATAAAAAGAGTTTTGAAAATTTTGCAGAAGCAAACTCTATTGCAGTATCTCTTTGCACTTTCGATGATTATTTCAATCCGGGGGAATTTAAGCCTGTAAACAACTTCAAAATTAAGTACTACAACCCTGATGGAGCAACTGCGTTATATTATTCTATTGTTAAAGGAGCAGAACATCTTAAGAGATACATTAGTGAGGTAACAGAGAATGTGGGCTGTATTCCTAGGGCGACATTTTTAGTATTGTCAGATGGTCAGCCGTGCGAGGATAGGTTGGATGAAGAGGATGGCAAAAGAGCTATTGAAGAACTTAATCTTGCTGGCGTAACCACAATATTTGTCGCTTTCGGCGAGGGAATTTCTTCAGATTTTGGAAAGCGTTTAGGTTTCATGGTAACAGTAGATGTAACGGACAGGGATACACTTGTTAATTTCTTGGGTGTTGAGCTTTCAAAATCTTGCAAAGAGCAGTCTCAAAGCTTAAAGGCATTGGGTGCCAACTTTTTCAGTCAAGCCACTAATAATAGCAATTCTGATAAGTATTCGAGTACTACTGCTCAGGCATTGGAAGATGACTCATGGATTAACGACATTTAAAATAATAACTAGTAAATGGCCGTGGGGGAATTTCTAACATTCCCCCACACTTTATGAAAGTGAGCAACTTATATTAGCATTTAGAAACAATACTAATTGCAACTATTACAATTTATGAGTAGAGGTAGCTTATATGAAAATTAAAGAAAGGATAGAGTCTTACTTCTATTACAAATATGTAATAAACCACTATAACAAAATTTCTGAAGGAGACATTGAAGAATTATATGTTGACAAAGATACAGTTGTAGTTATAGTAAAAGACGAAGAAGTAAGAAAGCGGTTATATGATATTATAAAGTTTTTTTGTGATACAAAGCATTTAATTGTAACAGAAGAATCGTGGTATAGAATAAAAAAATACTTTACAGATGACAACGGTGGAATCAAAATGTTTTGCATGGAGTACCATTCTGATGATGAATGGAGTTCTCTTTCAAAAGTAGAGCAACTTCAGGAGATAGCCTATTTTACGCGATATATGGAGGAAAAAGGTTACCTTCTGGATGAGTCTAGGTTTGAAAACGAAAAATGTAGTCACTTATCAGCATTTCTATCATTCTTTGTACCAGCAGAAACAATGCAGGAAGATGAGCAGAATTTACTTTATCAGCAGATAGTATCTTCAAGAGCATGTATTATTAAATATGTGCACTACTTACTTACACAAGGAGGTAAACTAAACGAATACTATGAAGAAAAGTTAAGTAAAAATGTAGTAAATAATGTTATGGATTTTCCATATAAATTGTCTATTGTCAAAATGTGTTATAATTTTTATGCATTTGGCAAGGTGCCAGACAACATCGCTGATGTACTAGTTGAAGAAGAATATAATTACAGGTACTTTTCAATAGCGAGTGAAGAAGATTTAAAAGCTAAATTGAAAGTACTAGAAGGAAATGAAGAACATACAATATATACATTTAATGATAGCAATATAATTATTTATCATGAAATGCTTCCAAAGTTTAAACAGTTTTTAAGAAAAGAAATTGAAAACATTAGAGAAGCTAGTATGTTTTGTATGGAGAAGATTGTAAATGTAATTATCAACTATGATGGTGATGTTATTGGTTATCAATTTGTTGTTAATCGTGAAAAATATCACAACATCCTAGAGAGGAGGCATAAATCACAGCATAACGTTATATCAAATATAAAAGATATAATTCAAAATTCAAAATGGATTAATAATAAATTTAACTTGAATTCATATCAAATAAGTGAGGAGGAAAGAGAGCAAATCCATTCGTGTTTAGACAAAGTAGAGTTATATTATGAAAGAGAGGTATCCTATTATAATTATAAGTTCAGGAATGTTAAGGATTTATTTGCAATTGTAGCAAGTGAAGACTATGCATTAAAAGAATATAATACCAAAATAGCTTTTAAATTACTTCAAAAATATATAGAAGGAGTTTATGGAATTTTATCAGAAGAACACAAAATTCTAAGTTGTATAGAAGTCAGGTATTTAAGTCCTATTCTTGCAACAAACTTCGTAAAGTATGTTTTAGGAGGCAAAGTAGATTATGAATCTGCTTCAAAAGAACTCTATCTATTCATTGAAGATACAAAAAAGTCTAATCGTACTATATATTATGATTCGAGGTTTGAGTATACTCCAAGTAATCCATTTGCTTTTACGTATGAAGTTGAAAAGGAATATGGTATAAAACCTGAAAAAAACATGAATCAGCAATTACCAGATGGAAGGCTATTAATAACATTTGGAAAGTACAAAAAAATTTCAGATGTAAGGAAGGAAGTATACGATAGGTATAATGAGATTACTACTAAGGTATGCCCAGTAGAAAATTTAAGGTATGGTTCTACAGATTATAGCGAAATACGTCATGGAAAGGGTGGTCGCTTACAATTAGTTGAAATTTTCAAGATAATTTATGACACAAGTATAGACACTAACGGAATGTATAAAGTTTTAGGTTATATAACCGAACCTGTTAAAGGAAAGCCTATTACAGATGAAGTACTTTTAGGTCTTGACCAAAAGGAATTACTTAAGCTTATGGCTTATCTGTTCAGTAATTTTGGATATTATTATTATATTCCATGGGAATACATCTGGATGGATGATATGTCTGTTTTCTATGTAAATATGCTAGATGTAAATTTCGAAGTAGTAGAAAGCAGAAAATATACCATGGTAATGTTAAAAGACTATTTAGTGCAAAGAGGCTATAATCCGAATGTTTTTGAAGATTTGGAATTAGTGGAAAGGAGAAGGTATGATAATGAAAAATATTTTCTCAATAAGCTAAATAGCCTAAATGCATACTGTAATGAGCATTCCATATATTATGACAGAGAAGAAAAGATGTGCCCAGTTTGCCTTAAAACGAAGTATTTCGTTAAATTTGGCTATCAAAAAAATGCAAAAAAAGTTTTCGAAGATGCATATTCTATCCATTACAAGATTGATGCAACTAATAATCTCAAGGTCTACAAAACAAATGTTGTAAATATTGCGGAGGTAGAGAAAAATGTAGAAACTTTTATATCATATCCAAGAATTGAAGAAGTAATAGGGCAAAAAGGCTTTATACCACATAAAAAAGCAATGTTAAGCAATAAAAAATTTATAGGATATATATATAATGCGGAGGAGTTTAATTCCAGTGCAGATAAGAGCAAAAAAGAAAAGTCAGAAATAGCTGGAATAGATGTAAGCATTGATGCAAAAATGTGTATAGACATTAAAGACTCCGAAAAAATAGCTAATTTGCCTAGAGTAATGAGTTTAATAAGGTTAATATTGCAGGTCCAAGACTTTGTAAAAAAAGGATGGGGATTTACATTAAATCCTTATACGTATGTGTTTTTAAATAAAAGCTATAAAAAGCAAGTACAAATATTAAACATTGACTTTCTTAGTAGAAATGCCAATGTAAGCGACACATTAAAGTGGACTTGTGAGTATGTAAACCTAGTTATTGCTCAAGATACTTCCATTGAACTGGATATATCAGATTGCAACACAGATTTAATAGCAATTTTAGAAAAGTTACGAGAATTGTCACAGGACATGAAAGGGTATTGTCCGATTCATAAAATGTATTATAGAAGTCATTATTCTTTCTGTCCAAAATGTGTAGGCAAAGAAAACATGGAACACATTAAAGTAGAAGAAGTGCAAGAGGAGGAAATCACTAAACAGAAAAACGAAAATGAAGGTGGCGAATCAATAATTTATCCTTATAAGGATGGACTAGTTGCTAAAGTTTTTAAGCAAGACAAAATCAATTACAGTTTAAAAAGCATAGTTATTGCTAAAGTACTAAGTAAATCCAATATATTGGAGGGGATAAATAGCAAAAATTATAAGTATAACTACATTATTCCAAAAATGCTTTTAAAAGATAAGAGTACATCAAAAATATTTGGATATGTCATGAAAGAAGTAAATGGAAGACCTATATCAAATTTAAGAGATAAAGTTCAAATCGAGGAGTTAGGCTTTACCAGAAAAGATGTATTTGAAATATTAATCACTGTAGGGCAAGGTATTGAAACCCTGCATGCAAATAACATTTACATTGGAGATTTAAATGGCCGTAATATTCTCTTCGATAAGAAAAAGAACGTGTATTTCTTAGACTTTGATGGGATGGGAGTTGACGGTATAGCTCCTGAGTTTTGCACAGATGGATATATTGATCCTGTGTCAAAGAAAACTCAAAACATCACGATGAAAGATGATTGGTATTCCTTTGCGATTCAGGCATTTTACTACTTAACATTTACGCATCCATTTAATGGCATATATACCATTAAGGAAAAAGGAAAGGAGGTCACCTTAGACATTCCAGATAAAATGGAACGTGGTATATCACTTCTTGGAGAACATGGAATGAAACCACCGGCAATTGCAGAGCCTTGGGATTGGATGAATAATGAGCTTACGCAGGCATTCTTAGAAACGTTTGAAGGCAAGAAGCGGGAGAATATAGTTCCAGAACTTATTCATCAGTATGACGAGTTATACAAAGACGGTAGGTCGTACGACAGAGTAATTCGTATTAATCCTAAGTTCATTGCTGCCGAAATAGTTCCATTTGGCGAAAATGTAGTACGTATCTTGAATTCTAGCTGTGCAATATGTGAAAGTAAGAGTAGCTTGTATTTAAAACTGCTGTTAGATGGTGGTAAAAAAGTACGCGAAGACATAAAACTTTCCATACGGTCAGATTTCGAGAGAGTGCTAATCTCAGAAGATGAGAAAATCATATTCGCAATTTATGAGAACAGTGTAATTGCCATAGATTTGGAAACAAATACACAATTATATAAAGACAGAATTTCAAATCCAATAGATGTAATAGTAAATGGCAGAACACTGTACTATACTGGAATATCGGAAGATGAAAACATTATCTACAAATGTGAGTTTACTCAAAATGGTGAAGTGCAAAAAGAAAGAATCAGATTTTTAACCAAACAACAACTTAAACGTATATACGTTAAGTTCAATTCCAAATTTGTACTGGTGAAGGCTGCATTAAACACTAGAAACAATACAGTAAACGCAAGAAGTGGAGGTGCAAACATCATAGGTAATGATGTAAGCCTAGATGCATACTTAAAAGGCAATATAGATGAAATTTATTGCAATAGTGAAAAGCTTTGCGAAATAAGCAATAAGCTTAATAACCCAAAGTACAACATTTTATATGACGATGCTACAAATATGTGGCTAGTTGTAAACGAAGAAGGAAACGGAGTTATCATAAAGGCATTCAACGGTACATACAGGAAAATTGCTATCAAAGGTTGCATTGATGATGTAAACGTAAGTAATATAAGCTTCAGCAAGGGAATTATTTATATTCCAGCTAAAAATTGCTTATATATCATTAATGCTAAGAAAGTAGCGCAATCTAAGGAAGGAGATGCAAATACAAATAGTGGCGAATCAATTTACGCCATAAAAGTAGATGACCAAACGAAAAATGACCAAACAATAACCAAGAAAATGGAGTGCAATAAAATTATGACTCCAAATTCAAAAATGTATAACATTAACGCTGAAGGTTTTAGCGTTATAACACATTCCAAGAAACTCTACGAAGTTCGCAGAAGTTAAACTAATAGGGACGGGGTTAAATAGTTTAACCCCGTCCCTTTAGCTATGCAATGAATTAAGCTTACTATTCTAGGACACCATCTATGATTTTAGTTAAAGAAAAAGTTTAAAAATATTCTAAAATGTAAATAATATAAAAGATGTAAGAAGTGTAAGTTAAAAATGATTCGAAAATAATTCTTTTTTAAGTTAAGCCTAAAATAGAAAATGAATTAATTCTTTTTTAAGCTTAAGCCTAAAATAGGAAAGAAAAAAATCTTTTATTTTAATCCAAAAAATAGGAAAGAGAGGGAAGAAGCAAAAAATGAAAATAGGAATAGCATTATCTGGTGGTGGAATAAGAGGAATTGCACATGCGGGAGTATTACAAGCATTAGAAGATAATAATATAAAAATAGATATAATAGGTGGAACAAGTTGTGGTAGCATAATAGCTTCTTTATATGCAATAGGATATAAACCAGATTACATATATAAATTATTTAAACAGAATGCAAAGCAAATAGCAGGGATTAATTGCAATCCTTTATTATTTGGAATAAAAAGCATTTTCTCAAAAAAAAATTTCAAGGGTATGCAAACAGGTGAAAAGATAGAAAAAATATTTAACGAAACTGCTGTAAAAAAAAATATAAAAACTATAAAAGATATTAAAATGCCAATAGTAATACCAACAGTTGACATTTTAAATTCTAAAGAATATATTTTTACAAATTATATTCCTAAAGATATTGCTAGTAAAAATATAACAACAGAGCAATATATAACTAATATATCATTAGGACAAGCAGTTAGGGCAAGTAGTAGTTTCCCTGGAGTATTTAGTCCATGCAATGTGAATATGCATGCTTTTATGGATGGGGGAACTTTAGATAATGTACCAGTAAATGAAGTAAAAAAGCAAGGAGCAGACAAAGTAATAGCTGTAAAATTTGATGCTGATTCAATAGATAAACAAAGTAATATGATGGATATTATAATGAAGACTATAGATATAATGGGAAGTAAAATATCAGAAGAAAGTTTGGAAATGAGTGATATAGTACTAAATGTTTATACAGATAAAGTTGGATTACTAGATTTTAAGAAGCTAGATAATTGTTATAAATATGGTTATGAATGTGTAATACAAAATTTAGAAAAAATAAAAAAAGTTATATTTGGGTAAAAAGAAAGTAAAGGAAAAAATATGTTACAATTAAATAAAAGAAAATATAAGAAATAACCTAAAAAACATTTTAAGTATATTCAAAATGTTATTTGCGTAAGGTTATTTTTATTTTTGAGTAATTTTAAAAACAAAAGATATTACAAACAAATCTTCAAAAAGATAAATAAATGTAAAAAAATAAAAAAATATGAATTTCCGTAAATAAAAATAAAAAAGTATAAAAAACATATTATTTACAAGTAATATAACTATATGACAATATATATATAAGTATATTATCTTTTATAATAATTATGGAGGAAAATCATATGGAAGCAAAACAAAAGCAAAGAGAAATGAATGTAAATAAAAATGAGAAAGATAAAAAAAGAAAAGTGAAATCAATTTTAAAACCAAAATTTAAATATATATCTAAATTAGTCTTAGGATCAGTATTACCAATAGTGATGATTTCAATAATAGTAGGTACAATATATGAAGCATTTTATAACAAACGAAATGACATAAATAATGCTAATATACCTCCAGAAATAGCAGTAGCAATGGAATATCCTCAAGTAGAAGAAGGGGAGGAAGAAATAGAAATAAGTAAAGAAAAATATCCAAATGAGGAGTATAATAATGACATATATCCATATGTGCAATTTGACGCTTTTTTCTTAAGAGATTTAAACAGTGATGGATATGCAGAAAAAATAAGAGGAACATGTAGAGAAATAGGACAACAAGATACTTTATATATACAACTTAATGTATTAACAAATGGATATCTAAAAGAAGGGGCAACAATAACACTAAATGGGGATAGAAATTTTTATTTCCAAACTTCTATAGTAAAAGATAATGAAATAGCAGAAAATTATGTATCAACAGATACGCAGGTAATAAAATTAAATAGAATAGAAGCAGGAAAACAAAAATTATTAGAAGGAACAATAAAAGAAAATATAGGATTGAATATAGGAAGCTATAGTAAAATTAATAGTATAACTTTTAAAGGAACACATGTAGAAACAGGAAGTCAAGGAGAAGATGTAAAGGAAATAGAATTAGAAAAAACAGTACAATTTAAAATAGATTGGCATGGAAAAGTACAAACCAAAATAACTAATGTAACGCAAACAAAATATGTAGAAGAAATTGAAGACATAGAAGCACAAACAATAAAAATATATTTTGGAGTGGAAATACAAGAAATAAAAGAACAATTGAATTTAAGTCAATTATACATAGAAGGAACTATACCAGAATTTAATGGATATAAACCAACAAAAGTATATGTAGAAGGTACAAATGTTGAGTATAGATATAATGAAGAGACTATGCAATTAATAGCATATACACAAGCAGAATTAAACGATGTAACAAAAGATATAACAAGAAGTATAGCAAGAAAGAATAATTATATAATAAGGCTAGAATATCCAATGGAAGCTTATAGAACATTGGGAAAAGAGACATTTGAGTTAAAGATACCAGTGAAAGCATATTATGAAGGATATAATAACGAAAATTATGAATTTGAAAATCCTTATAAATCCAATATAGCTACTGATATAATAATACTATCATATGAAAAAAGATTAGGAAAAATAGCTGAATTTGAAATAACCGTGGGTGAATATATAAATAACCCTGTATGGGATAATGCGGTATTAAAAAGAAAACCACTAAATATATATAATGGAAAATCAGAAACGGAAATAAATGATACATATGTGGTTACATGGTATGCACGTATGGGTTCAGAGGGAAAAACTACTGGTATAATAATGAAAGAAACAAAGACTGATTCTGAAAATACTAAAGTATCAGATAAATTTGTAAAAGCAGATAACACAGAAGATAGCTTGGAAGATATAACAAAGAACATAGGAATTTATTTTGAAAAAGTATCAACAGTATTAGGAAAAGATGGTTGGATAAAGGTATATGATGACGAAACAGATAATTTAGTAGAAGAATTTAATAGTAGTAATTGGTCTAATTATACAAAAACAAATCCATATATATATAAGACACCAATAAGGCATATAAGAATAGAAACAAGTGAAACAAATTCACAAAGTAGCTTAGAGGTATACAATATAAAAGAACTAGATGATAATGCAATAATAAACAAATATGAATTAGAAGAATTTCTCAATATAAAATATATAAAATCAACGGTTTCAGGTTATGTAAACCAAGATGCAAATTACATAAACACGGATACGTATAATGCAAAATATATAGAAGATACTTCAATAGCAAGAGTTAGTATTAAAGAAAATACATTAAGTACACAAGAAATAAACAAGGATAATCAACTAATAATAGAAACAATTTATTTTAAAAATAGTAATATGGAAAAATGGCAAAATGGGTCATTTTTATTAAAGTTGCCTAAAGAAATAGTAGATGTAAAAATAAAAGATGTAGTAATAAATCAAGGATTAACAAAAGTAGTAGATTATGAAAAATATGTGCAAGCAGAAGTAGAAAATGGAGAAGAGCAAGAATACATATTTATAAAGATAATAACAGAAAATGATATAGAAGAAAATTATAGAATATCAATAAATTGTGATATAACAGTAGATTCACGAATAACTACAAAAACAGGTCAGATAGAATTATATGCAACAAATGAAAACGGAACTACCTATTTAAACAATATAGAGGATAAATATGATGTAAATAATAATTTAAATAATCAAGAAAAAGTAAATTATAGTGCAACAAATGTTAGTTTAATTTCACCAAATTCACTACTTATAAGCCAAATAGCAAGTGATTTTGATGAAACTAACAAAGAAATTGTAGCACCTAAAATAGCAGAAATATCAAAAAAATCTAAAACAGCAACTATAACAACTCAAATAACGAATAATTACTCAAGAACTGTAAGTAATATAGCAATATTAGGAAAAATACCATATGCAGGGAACACATATGTAATAAATGGAAGTGATATGGGTTCAAATTTCAATACAACAATGGTTGACACTGGAATAACAGTACCGGAACAATTAAAAAATGTGGCAAAAGTATATTATTCAGAAATAGAAGATGTAACAACAGATTTAGAAGATGCAGGAAATGAATGGAAAGAAGAAGGAAAAGTAGATTTTGCAAACGTAAAAAGCTTTTTAATAATACTAGAAGATTATGAACTAAAAAATGCAGAAAGTCATAAATTTAGTTATAAAATAAATATACCGGGAGGAATAGATTACAATAAAGTAAGCTATAGTCATATTGCCGTTTATTTTAATTTAGATACAGAAAACGGAAAATATGAAACTCAAACAGAACCAACAAAACTAGGATTTATGATAGCGGGAAAATATAATGTAGAATTAACAAAATATCAAAAAGGTTCACAAAGTAAGGTAGTTTCAGGAGCTACATATAGCATAATGGATGAAACAGAAAATATAGGGGAACTAGTAGAAAATAACATAAGTAAAACAACTGATACAGAAGGAAAGTTAACACTAGAGAATTTATATGTAGGTAGAACATATACGATAAAGGAAATAAAATCACCACAAACATATGAACTAAATCAAAATGAAATTAAATTTAAAACAAGCGAAGTAGGAGGTATATTGGTATTAGATAAGTTAGAGGGAACAACAGATGAAAGTGTTAGAAAATTAGAAATGGAAGAACTACAAGGAGAAGATTATAAATTAGTAGTTGAATTAGAAGATGAAGTAAAACCAAATTTATGTATAAAAAAAGTTGACCAAAATACATATGATGCAATAAAAGGAATTAAATTTAAAATACAAGGAAAAGGTTTTGGAGAAACAGGGAAATTTGTAACAACAGATTCAAAAGGAGAAGTAAACTTAAATGGGCTATACATAAATGAAGAATATACTATAGAAGAAGTAAAGGCAGACGGATATTATTTGGCAGGTAATATAAAATTTTTGATAACACACGAAGATAATTATGATATAAGAATAATAGACATAACAGAGCAAATGATTTATTTATTAGGAGCATTTGAAGTTACAACAGAAAATGAAATACCAACTGTAAATTTAGCAATACAAAATGAATCAATACCAATATATAATTTAACTATTAATAAAATAGAAAAAGGAAAACCAGATATATTGTTATCAGGTGCAAAATTTAAATTAACTAAAGATGGAAAAGAGATAGGAAGATATGAAACAGGAAAAATAGCAGGAACAGAACAGGATGGAGAACCAGGAAAAGTAACAATACAAAATTTATATGCATATGAAGAATCAAAAAAAATAGAGCAAACATATAAATTAGAAGAAATAGTTGCTCCAGTAGGATATTCAAAGGTAAAAGATATAGAATTTAAAGTAACTAAAGGAGAAGATGGAAACTTTAGTTTAGAGACCATGCAAGATTTAAATTACCAAGTAAACAAAAATAATATAACTATAACAATAGAGGATAGTCCTTCATTTAAATTAACAAAACAAGTGGCAGAAGGAGAAGAAAATGCAGGCGATTTACTACCAAACACAAAATTTGTAATATATAATATAGATGAAGGAACAGTACCTGCAAGAAATAGTAAAGGGGAACTTATAGGAGAAAGAGAAATAATAAATGGTAAAGAATATAATGTTTTAACAACTGATAATAAAGGAGAAATAACAGCAGATTTACCACAAGGTTTGTATAAAGCTGTAGAAGTAAAAGCATCAGAAGACAAATATACTTTGGCAAAAGAAAAATATTTTGGAATTGGTGCATCGGAACAAGCAAAGGGAGAAATTATAACAGAATTGGCAGAAGTAATAGGTGGTGACTATAGTATAGAATCAATTTTAGAAACAAGTGATGGGGGATATTGGGTAACAGGCAACTTTACTTCTTTAAGTGTAAATTTAGGAAAAGGAATAAATGGAAACAATGTAATAATAGAGAATATGGATCAACCAACCACGGATAAAAGCAAAGATGGAATGATAGTTAAATATAGAAAAGATGGAAAAGTAGAATGGGCAAAAGTAATAGGAACGACTGGTTCCGATCAAATAAAATTAACATCAAAAACAAAAGATGGGGGATATTTAGTAGTAGCAAGATTTAGCTCTCAAGGTGCCAATCTGGGAAAAGGAACAGACGGAGAGGATGTAATTATAAATGGTAATGAAGATGTTATAATAAAATATACAAATGAAGGGGTAGTAGAATGGACGAAAACAATAGGAATAACGATAACATCATTAATAGAGACAAGTGATGAGGGATACTTGGTAGGGGGAATGGACGCTGGATTTAGAAATAATTTAGGAGAAGGAATAGATGGAAATGATGTAATTATAAATCCTAATACATATGATGACGGTTATACTTGGAGACCTTATTCAGATGGAATTATAATTAAATTTAGAAAAGACAAAAAAATAGAATGGGTAAAACAACTAGTGGGAGATAATTCTAATGATATAATCTCAATTACAGAGACAATTAATGAAAAATATATAATTAATGGATATTCTAGATGTAGAATCATGTCTGCAGGAGATGATGTAGTTATTGAAAATGTAGATGAGGATGCATTTACAGAATTTGCAATTGAATTCGACGATAAAGGGAAAATGATATGGGCAAAAGCATTTGGTTTTATGGGTGGCAGTGATGTAGTCGGGACTAATGATGGAGGCTTTATATTAGCGGGATATGTTCTTGACGAAATAATATTAGGAAAAGGAGTAGATGGAAATGATGTAATTGTAGATACTAATGAAGATGGTGAGAATTGTTTGATAATAGTTAAATACACAGAAGAAGGGCTAGTAGAATGGAAAAAAGAGATAAGTGGCAACATAATATACACAATGGTCTCAACTAGCGACGGAGGCTTAATAGCAGGAATACATTCTGAAAATAATAGTATTAATTTAGGAGAAGGAACGGACGGAAAAGATGTAATAGTAAAAAATAATGGTTTAGATAATACTCTAATATTCAAATATAATTCTAATGGAAAAGTAGAATGGGTAAAAGTAACAGAAGGATACAATATATATTCAATTTCAGAAACAAAAGACAAAGAAGTATTAGTAGGTGGAAGTTTCGGAAGAGTAAGTATCAATTTAGGAAAAGGTACAGACGGAGAAGATGTAATTTTAAGTAGATTATATAATGGAAATAATGAAATAATAATTAAGTATAATTATATAGAAGCACCAAAGACAAGAATAGAATATGCAAAAAAAATGGAAGGTGATTGTAAAATAGTTTCAATGGTAGAAACAAGTGATGGAGGATATATCGTAGGAGGATATTATGAATCTGATAGTATCAATTTAGGAGAGGACATAGATGGAAATGAAGTAATTATAAATAAAGAATCAGGATATTATGATGAGGATGGGCTAATAATTAAATATAATATAAAGGGCCAAATAGAATGGGTAAAAACAATAGAAGGAGAAGAAGCGGATTTTATAACTTCGGTAAGTGAAACAAGAGATGGAGGTTATATAATAAGTGGATATTCTTATACAGATAATATTAACTTAGGTGAAGGTATAGATGGGACAGATGTAATATTAACAAAAGATTATAATTATTATGATGGAATCATAATAAAATATAGAGAAGACGGAAAAGTAGAGTGGGCTAAAAATATAGGTGGAGAAGACTATGATTGTATAACATCAGTTATACCAACAAACGACAAAGGGTACATAATAGGAGGATATTTTACATCTTATAGTATTGATTTGGGAGAAGAGATTATATATGGCAGTGGTAGCTATAATGGTTCTGATGCATTGCTAATAAAATATAAAGAAGATGGAAAAGTAGAATGGGCAAAAGTGTTACAAGGAAGTAAAATAACATCAATAGCAAAAACAAATGATGGAGGCTATATAGTAGGAGGTAATCTTTATTCTAATACCTTAAATTTAGGAAAAGGAATAGATGGCGAAGATATAATTATAGAAAACAAAGCAGGACCGTATCTTCCAGATGCTATGATAATAAAATACAGAGCAGATGGAATAGTAGAATGGGCAAGAGTAGTAGAGGGAATTCTAAATGAAGAAATATCTACAATTTTGGCAACAAGTGATGGAGGCTACATAGTAGGCGGGGATTCTAACTCTAGTACTTTGAATTTAGGAAAAGGAATAGATGGAGAAGATGTAGTTTTAAATAATAATGGTAATTATGATGGACTAATAGTAAAGTATAGAAAAGATGGAGTAGTAGAATGGGCAAAAACAATAGGAGAATATGATGAAGAAAAAATAACTTCAATATCAGAAACAAATGAAGGAAAATACGTAGTAGGAGGATACTTTAAAAGTACAAGTATTAGTTTAGGAAAAGGAGCAGACGGAAAAGAGATAACCTTAACAAATAATGGTTATAATAAAAATGATGGAATGATTATCGAATATACAAAGGATGGAATAGTAGAATGGACTAAAGCAATAGGAGGAACAAATGATGATTATGTATATTCAGTTTTAAGTACAAGTAATTTAGACTACATAATAGGAGGAAATTTTGCTAGTAGAAAAATAGTATTAGATAAAGATAATAATCTAATAAATGACAATAATACAGATAATGGTATGATAATTAAAATAGATGTAAAAGTAGATGTACCACAAGTAAAGGAAGTAGTAGTAGAGAATGAAATAAAACAATTTATAATAACAACAAAAGTAAAAGCAATGGACGGAAATAAGGGTGGAGAAATTTCAGGAGAGGAAGTCAATCCATATGAAACAGTAAAATATGGGGAGACAGCTGGAACAGATAATAAAACAATAGTAATGAGACCTTATGAGGGGTATGACATAGCAAAAGTAACAATAAATGGAGAAAGAACATTAGATTATGAAAAACAAGGAGATGGAAGTTATAAGTTAAAACCAATAGAAAATGTGCAAGAAGACAAACATATAGTAGTAACATATTCAAAAACAAGTAACACATTAACATTAAACAAAAAGGCTGAAGATGGAGAAACACCACTCGCAGGTGCAAAATTTAGAATAGAAAAAATGGATGAAAGGGAGGTACCACAAGGAGTAATTAAGAATATAGTGGATAATGGGCAACCATATTATTATGCAGACAAACAAGAAGAAAAACAAATAAGTGGAGTGTTAGGAAAAATAGAAGCAAATGGAGAATACTCTGAGGCAATTATATCAAATAATGAAGTAACAGGAATAATAAAAGAAGATGAAATGATAGATGATGCATCATATTATTTTGTAAAAACAACAGCAGAAGATGGTTCGACATATTATGAACCAACAAATAGTAAAACATATCAAGAGGCACATGGAGGAAGTGGAGATCAAAAAAATACAACAGCACATTCATGTTTCGAAATTAATTTAACAGATTATGAAGGTAATGTAGGTGTAGTTATAAATGCAAGAGTATCAAGTGAAAGTTCAGATAAAGGATATGCTACAATAACAAAAGATAAAACTATGCCTAAATATAATAGTAGTGAAACATATCATTTTATGTGCATATCAAATAAACAGAATGATGCAAACTATACTTCACAATTATTAGAAGGAGGAAATATATATTATTTACATTTAGGATATAAGAAAGATTCAAGTATAGATAAATATGAAGACAGAGTCATAATAAACAGTATAAAATTATATGAAGCAACAGGCAAAAAATATTGCTTTGAAGAAAAAGGTGAAAGCTATGTATCAAACAATAAAGATTATTTACAAACAGTAGCAAATTCATATATACCTATAAATTTAAGTGAAATACCAGAAACGCAAAAAGTAGCATTAGTAGTAAATGCACAAATATCAAGCAGTAGTGCTAATTATGGATATGCAACAATAACAAATGATAAAACTGCACCATCATATAATAATAGTAATGGAAGGTTTATATATATTTCGGGAGAAAAACAATCAGATGATTATGAAACAATATTACAAGGAGGAAGAACATATTATTTACACTTAGGATATAGAAATCAGTACAAAGCATATGGTGAGCAAAATGTATTTACAATAAATAGTATAAAAGTATATCAAACAAGAACGCAGGAATATAATTTTGAGACAATAGAAGAAGTTCAAGAAAACATAAACCCAGAGGTAAAGAAAAAATATGTATCTACAAATAAAGGAAAACCAAATACAGAGGCAAATTCATATATACCTATAAATCTGGAAGGAAAAACTGGAAAATATAATATAATAGTAAATGCAGAAATATCAAGCCAAATTGGAGACTACGGATATGTAACAATAACCGACAATACTATACAAAGAGTAACATATAGTGATAATACAACATCAAAAAATAGATTTGTAAATATTTCAGGAGAAAAAGAGGCAACTAATTATACAACAGTAGTAGAAGGAGGCAAGGAATATTATTTGCATATGGGGTATTACAAAAATGAAAAAACAGATGAAGGAAATGATAAATTTACGATAAACAATATAGAGATAACTTTAAATGGGGAAGATTTATATAGAGAAGAAGTAATAACAGATAAATTTGGACAAGCATTTTTAGAATTAGAACCAGCAAGATACACCATAACAGAAATAGAAGCACCAAAAGGCTATGAACTAAGTGAACCAATAATACATGCATTAGAAGCAGGAAAAACAAATGAAGAAACAATAATAGACAAGAAAAAATCAAAAGTAACAGTACATCACTATTTAAAAGGAGAATATGAAGAGGATGGAAGCAATAAGAAAATAGCAGATGACGAAATTATTTATGGAACAAAAGATACAGAATATGAAACGAAACCAAAAGTAGGATTAGATATGTATGAATTAGCAAAAAGAGAAGATGGAGAATATGATATAGATGGAAATCCAAAAGGATTATATACTGATGAAGATCAAGAAATAACATATTATTACACTAAGAAGAAAGTATCATTAATAGTACATCATTATATAGAAGGAACAATGACACCTGTGTTATTATCAAACGGAGAAAGAGCAAAAGACATTATATCAGAAAACGAAGAAGGTGCACTATATTCAACTAGTGCAATACCAGAAATTGCAGGAGAAGATGGTCAAGCATTAGATAATAAATATGAATTATTAAAGATGCCAGAAAATGCAGAAGGAAAATATCAATATCCAAAGGTAGAGGTAACGTATTATTACAAGTTAGTAAAAGGAGAAGTTATAATAAATAAATATGTAAAAGGAGAAGAAAAAACACCATTGTCAGGAGCAAAATTTAAAGTAGAACAAATAGACGAAAGCCAAATACAAAATAATGAAAAAAATTATAATGTAGTAGATAAAACACAAAAAGTAAAACTAAGTAAAGAATTAACTACAGATGAATTTGGTAAAGTTTCAATATATTTAGAAGCGGGAAAATATATAATAACAGAAATAGAAGCGCCACATGGATATAAATTACATGCTGAAGAAGTATATCAAATAGAAATAAACAACAGTACAGAAAGAGTAATACAAATAAATGTAGAAAATGAAAGACAAACTGGACAAGTAATAGTTAACCATTACATCTATGACAAAAATGCAGAAGAACCACATACAAATACAAGAGTACCTTTGGAAGGAGGCAAAGAATCAGAATCACAAACAATAACTGCGATTATAGGAAGTATGTATGGAAGTGAGCCTTTAAAAAATTTGAAGGAAGGATATAAATTGTATGAAATACCTAAAAATAAAAGTGGTTTAATACAAGAAGGAGTAACAGAAGTAAATTATTATTATATATCATATGCAATTATAAATAGTGAGATAACGAAAGATGGTTCAGATAAAATATTAGCAAAAGATGAACCAATACAATATATGATAAACTACACATCAAATATTAGTAATTATGAAGGAAATGCAGTAGTTACAATAGTAGATACACTTCCATATGCACTGGATGTAGACAAAATGAAAGAATTAGCAACAGAAGAAGGAATAAATACTGAGGATTCAAATACAGATTGGCTAAAAGAGTTTTTACAAGAAGGAGAATATAAAGAGGAGTTAGTAGATGAAAGTGGCGATGATGCAAAAACATATACCATAACATGGACGCAAACAATAGAAAAAATTGATACATTAGGAAAAGATGAAACACAAGACATAACTATAGACAAAAACATAAAAGTAATATTCAAAGATGTAGATATAAAACAAACAAGCTTTACAAATACAGTAAAAGGAAAAATAACTTTAGAAGCAACAGAGCAAACAATGGAAACAGAGCCGGCAACCCATGAAACAAAAGCAAATTATATAAAAGATGTAAAGGTAACGAAAAAATGGGAACATGGAGAAAACATTTATGAACGACCAAAGAGCGTAATAATACAGTTAAAAAATGGAGAAAAAGTAGTAGAATCATACAAATTAACAGAACAAGACAACTGGACACATACATTTACAGGCTTACCAAAATATGATGAAGAAACAGGCGAAGAAATATATTATACTGTAGATGAACAAGCAGTAGGAGACGAAAGTTTGAAATATTATAAAAAGAAATAAATTAGCTGAAAACGATTAAATAAGGTACGAATTTTAGTGTATAGCTTTCAAAGGCAAAAATGAGAAATATACTAGAGTAAAATCTATATATTTCTCATTTTATTTATGCCCTAAAAGCATTTATTCCCTAAGTAATAAAGCCATATATTACAAATAAAATCATTAAAGTATATGCAAATGTAAAATAAGGCAAACATTTTATTTCCGTAAATAGACGGCAAAAGGAAGAAATATATAGTTATTTACAAGTTAAACTATAAAATTTAAAATAAATATAGTAATTACAGTAGATATGGAGGAGTAACTAATGAGAGAAAAACGAGGAGAAAAGGATAATAGCATAAGTAAAGTTGAAACTGAAGTTTATACGAGTCAAAACAAAAATGAGTACATGAAAAAAAATAATAAAAGACAAAAAGAATGTTATAAAAGGAGAAACTCATATTCAAGAAAAGAATGTTCGAAAGGGGATACGGATTAATGTATAAATCAAATATAGCAAAAACTTCAGTAAAATTAATAATACCAATATTAATAGTTGCAGTAATATTAGCTGTAATAATCACAGCAGTATTTAGCAATTTGCAAAATATTAATAAAAACATAGACCAAGAAATAGCAAGAACAATGGAATACCAAAAGGTTGAAGAAGGAGACGAAGCTATTCCAGATATGCCATATGTAACATTTGATGCGTTTTTCTTAAGAGATACAAATGGGGATAATGAAGCAGAGCCATATAGAGGAACCTGTAGAGAAATAGGTTCAGAAGACACGCTATATATGGAACTTAAAGTAAATACGAATGGAAAATTAGAAAATGGAAAAATAGAGATAAATGGAGATAAAAATTATTATTTAAGAACAGCAATTGTAAAAGATGATGAGATAAAATCAAACGTAATAACACAAGATGCAAGTGAAATATTATTTAATGAAATGAAAAATGGAACGCAAAAGTTATTAACAGCAACAGTAAGAAGTGGAGATTATACATATTCTTCAGGAAAAATGTCTGCAATAGGAAACAATATAAAAAAATATAGTAAAGAGAATACTATAGTATTTACAGGAGAACATGTATCAGATGAAGGAGTAAGAACTAAAGTAAGAAAAGAAGTAAAATTTAATGTAGATTGGCATGGAACAACTGGAGCACAAATAACAAATATATATCAAACATATGGTGTAGACGGAATTTTAAATGAAGAAAAAGGAGAGTTATCATTAGATTTTACCGTATCAACACAAGAAACACAAGAAACACTAATATTAAAAAGTAATGTAGTTAAAGGAACAATACCACAATTAAGTGGATATTCACCAATAAGAGTTGAATTAAAAAGTAGTAATACAACATTAAATTATGACCAAAATACAAGAGAGTTTACGGTAGTAAGAGAGGCAACATTAGATGAAGAATCAGGAAATGTAAGCAATAGATTGAGCACATCAAATAGTTATAAAATAAAAGTAGTATATCCGATAGAAGCATATAAAGCACTAGGTACAAATACAGTAGAAATAAGAATACCTGTAGAAACATATTATGAAGGTTACAACAATGCAAATAGTGGATATGAAAGTATACATGTATCAAATAAAGCAGAGGCAACAATAGTAGCAACATATAGAAGACCACAAGGAAAAGAAGCAATATTTAATGTATATGTAGGAGAATATGTATATGAACCATATGAAAGATATATGGTATCAAAGAATAAACCATTAAGAATATATAATGGAATATCCGAAGCAGAGACAAATGATATTTATACTGTAAAATGGGAAGCATATACAGGTACAACAGAAAAAACTAGCGGAATAATAATGAAAGAGACGGAAAATGAAAGCAAGCAAGTATCAGATGAATTTATAAGAACAGATGAAAGTACAGTTAGCATGGAAGATGTAACACAAAATATAGGAATATATTTTTCAAGTCCAGCAAATATGTTAGGAGAAGAAGGCTGGATAAAAGTATATAATGATGAAACAAACGAATTAATAGCAACATTTACAAAAGAAAATTGGAATAAATATAATGCGGAAGATGCATATACATATAGTGAGCCAATAAAGCATATAAGAGTTGAAACAAGTGAGATAAAAGCAAATGCAGGTATATCTGTATATAACATAAAAGAATTGAACGATAATATTATTACACAAAATTTTGCAAAAGAAGAATTTGATAAATTGCAGTATATAAAAACAACATTAGTAGGTTATGTAGGTGAAGAGCGTATAAATTCAGATACAAAAAATGCATATTATGAAATTCCTATGTCTATTGCAGATGTAAGTGTAAACAAAACAGATTTATCAACCCAGGCAACAGAGAAAGGTTATAGAATAACAATAAGTACTAAACAAGGTATATATCAAAATATAATTGGATGGACTAATGGAACATTTTTATTAAAGCTACCAAAAGATATACTAGATTTAGAAATAAATGATGTAGATGGTAACGTAAATATTACAAATTATGAACAATATGAATTAGATGGAGAAAAGTTTATAAAAATAAATGTAAAAAATGAAAAAGAGGACAAATATATTATAACAGTTGATTGTAATATAACTCCAGATCCAAGAGTAGAGACAAAACCAATAACAATAGAATTATATGCATCTAACGAATATAATAAAAATTATTATTATAAAGCAGAAGATATATATGATGTAAATGACAATTTAAACGTAACAGAACAGGTACATCATAGTACTAAAACGATACAATTAATATCGCCAAATACACTACTTACAAGTCAACTTATAAGAAAATATAACGCAGAAGAAACAGAAACAGTAGCACCAAGAATAGCAATACTTTCAAAAGAACAACAAACAGCAGAAATAGCAATAAGTTTAAATAACAACTATATGAACGAAATAAGTAGGATAAAAATAGTAGGAAAAATACCTTCAATAGGAAATACGTATACAATAAATGGAGACGATATGGGTTCAAATTTTGATACTACTATGAAAGAGTCAGGAATAAAGCTACCAGAAGAACTTAAACAAAAAGGAGTAAAAGTATATTACTCAACTTACCAAGATGCAGATAAAGATAATATGGATGAATGGACAGAAAATCCAAACTTTGAAGAAGTAAAAAGCTTTATGATAGATTTCCAAGATGCATCAATGGGAGAACAAGAAAAGTATGAAATAAGTTATGAAATAAATATCCCATCAGGATTAAATTATAACCAAGTAGCATATAGTCATCATGCAGCATATTTTAGCTTGCAGACAAATAGTGGATTATATGCAACAAGTGTTGAGCCAAACAAATTAGGAATTATGATAGCAAGGCTATATGATGTGGAATTAACAAAATATCATAAAGGAATAGGTAAACTAGTACCAGGTGCAACATATAGTTTGCAAGAAGAAGGAAAAAAAGAGAGTTTAACAAAGGTAACAAATGAAAGTGGTAAGCTGTTAATAGAAAATTTATATGCAGAAAAGACATATATATTAAAAGAAATAAAAAGTCCAGATGAATATGAATTAAATGAAAATGAAATAAAATTTACTACAAAAGAAGAAGAAGGAAATTTAAAATTAGAGATTATTTCTGGAATAACTAAAGAAAGTAGTATAACGCAAGAAAATGGAAAAGATAAGGTTCAAATAGAAGTTGAAGATGAGGTAAAAGTAAAATTACACATAACAAAAACAGAGCAAGAAACAGGAAATGCAATAATAAATGTAAGGTATAAAATAACAGGAAAAGGTTTGCTAAATTCAGGGGAGACATTTGCAACTAATTTACAAGGGCAAATAAACTATAATGGTTTATACATAGGACAGGAATATACCATTGAAGAAATAAAAGCAAAGGGTTACTATTTAACGAAACCAATAAAATTAACAATAACATCAGATGGTCATGGAAATTATACGGAAAACATAAATGGAGGCACAGTAAAACAACATTCAATTAGTAAAACGGACGAAATACCTACTGTTCATATAGAGTTAGAAAATGAAAAAATACCAACATATAACTTAAAGATACAGAAACTAGAAAAAGATACCACAAAACCAATAGAAAATGTAAAATTCACATTATATAAAGGGGAAGAAAGACTAAATACTTATACAACAGATGAAACAGGAATAATAGAAATAAAAGGATTATACCAGTATGTAGCAGAAAAGGAAGTAGAGCAAACATATACATTAAAAGAAGTGGTGGTACCAGAGGGGTATGCAAAAGTAGATGATATAACTTTCTATGCAAGTGAGCAAGAAGGTGTATTAAAGTTGACTATAAATGGAGGAACAATAAAAGAGCAGTCTACAACAGAAGATACAATAACTATGACAATAGAAGATGAACCAACATTTGTATTAATAAAACAAGATGGAGAGACAAAAGAAGTATTACCAGGTGTAAAATTTGCAATATATGATTATGAAACAGGAGAACCTGCAACAGATGTAAATGGAGAAATAATAGGAAAAGAAGAAATGATAAAAGGGGAATATTATAATGTAGTTACAACAAATGAGAGAGGAAAAATAACAGCAAATTTACCACAAGGATTATACAAAGCGGTAGAATTAGAAACATTTGAACAATATGAACTAGGAGTAGAGGAAGATCGAACAAGCTATTTTGGAATAGATGAGTCAAAAGAAGGAGTAGTAAAATATGGAAAACTATTTGAGGAAGGATTTAGTGAAATAGACGGTTTACAGGCACTAACTTGCACATTAACTACAGATGGAAGCTTTATAGTAGGAGGATGGTTTTCTGAGACTTTAAATGTAGGTAATAGAGTACTAACAACGTCAAATATATCAGATGAAGAACGGATATCCGAATTATGAGTATGATGGAGTGATAATAAAATATAATAAAGATAAAGAGATTGAAAATGTAGAACAAATTGGAAGTGCTGAAGGATATGAACAAATATCATATGTATTAGGAACTAGTGATGGTGGATATATAGCAATATGCAAATTCAACTCACCAAGTATAACAATTGGAGATAATATAATAACAAGAGAGGGTGAATATGACAATAATATATTAATTAAGTATAATGAAAAAGGAAAAGTGCAATGGATTACTCAATTAGGAGCTATAGAAGTGCAAACTATATCAGAAACTAGTGATAATGGATTTATAATAGGAGGAAAGTTTAAAGAAGTAAATGTAAAAGTAGGAGAAATAACTTTGCAAAATGCAGCAACACGTGGATATGATGTGGCAATAGTTAAGTGTGACCAACAAGGAAAAGTACAATGGGCAAACTCAATAGGAGGAGAAGATGATGATCGAGTAGATAATGTAATAGAAACGAAAAACAAAGAATATATTGCAGATTGTTATTTTGCATCGAGATTAACAATATTAGGTGAAGAGCATAATATTAATGGTAATAGTAAAATGTGGATAAAGTATAATTCAGAAGGAAATGTAGTAGAGTCAGGACAAGATATACATGATGTAGTGGATGTTACAGATGGTAAAGGTTATATTGTTTCTGATATTGGCGTGGATGGAGTGAAACTAGTAAAATATAGCAGTGATAATGAAGTAGAGTGGACAAATACATCAAAAGTGGAAATTGCGTCCGGAGGATCTTTGGATGAAGTAAAAATAACCCCTGATGGGGGGGCTATTATGGGTGGTCTTTTTTGTTACCCCGATGATAAAGAAAATTATAAATATAAATGTATAATAAAATATGATAAAAACGGAAATATAGAATGGGATGTAGATTGGTGTGGAAACTATCATGTTTCGTTTATAATAGAGACATATGATAATAGCTATATACTGATGTTTCAAACTGATGTTCTCAGTGGTTGGGATTATATAAAATTAAATGAAATAGGAAAAATATATGGAGAACCAGAAATACCAGAAACTAAAAAAATAATAGTAGATAACAAATTGAAAGAATTTAGAATTACAACAAAAGTAGAAGAGATAAATGGTGAAAAAGGAGGAACTATTTCAGGAGATGGATCCACATTAGAAAATCCATATGAAACAGTACAATATGGAAAAAGAAGTACACAGCCAATTACAATGGAGCCAAATGCAGGTTATTCAATCTCAAAAATAACTATAAATGGAGAAGAAATAGAATTTAATAGAGAAGAAAACGGAACATATACATTACCACAATTTGAAAATGTAACAGATAATAAGCATATAGTAGTTACTTATGTGTTAAACAGTCAAAAGGAACCAGAAGTAATAGTACACCATTATAAAAAAGGAACTAAAGATAGAGTAGCAATAGATGAAAGATATACAGGAGAATTGGGAGAACCATATAGAACAGAGCCACATATGGATTTAGAAGACTATGAACTTGCAAAAGATGAAGCAACAGGAGAATTTATAACGCCTACAAATGCATCAGGTATATATAAAGAAGGAGTGCAAGAAGTAACATATGAATATGAAGCAAGAAAAATACCATTAACAGTGCACCATTATATAGAGGGAACATCAAGTCCTGTACCGATGTCAGATGGAAGTTTAGCAAAGGATATAATATCAGAAGGTATAGAAGGAACACAATATACAACAGATCCAGTAGAACCAGACTGGACATACGAATTAGTAGGAACACCAGAAAATAGTACAGGAAAATTTGAAAAGCCAGAAGTAGTGGTAACATATTATTATAGAAGGATAGAATCACCAGGAGTAATAGTTCGACATATAGATATAGATACAGAAGAAGAGATAGCTGACAGTGTAATTATACCAGAAGAAGGAATGGCAAGATATGGGGATAAGTACACAACCGATATAGCAAATGAATTATTAGACAGATATGAATTTGTAAATAGAACAGATAACTGGGAAGGAACAATGACAGAGAAACAGATTGAAGTAATCTATAAATACAGAATAAAATATAATATACAGATTACGAAATACAAAAAAGGAACAAGTAAAATTATAAAAGGTGTAAAATTTTTAGTAACAGGAAAAGATATGGGAGAAGGAGGAAAAGAATATACAACAGACAGTTATGGTATAGCCAATATTACTGGATTAGAACAAGGAGAAACATATACAGTAAAGGAAATATATGCCAAAGGATATTATATAGATGAAACAGAAATTACATTAAAAGTAGAAAAGGAAGGAAATAATTTAAAATTAGAATATTATGGAAGAGGAACAAAAGACAGTCCAATAATAGTGCAAGATGCAAATGAAACTCCAGTAGTACAGATTAATTTAGAAAATGTAGATATATCAAAATACAATGTAGAATTAACAAAAGTAGGAGAAGGAACAGGTAAATTGCTAGAAGGCGCAAGATTTGAAATAACAGGTCCAGAAAGGGAATTAGAAGAAAGAAAGTATGTAACTGCGCAAAATGGAGTTATAATGATCGAAAATTTATATGTAAACGAAGAATATACATTAACAGAGACACTAGCTCCAAAGGGTTATAAATTAAGCGAAACGCCAGTAAAATTCAAGGCAACACAAGAAAATGGAATATGGAGTTTAGATATAATAGAAGGAAGCTTTAAAGAAACTAAAATAGAAGGTTCAACAATAAAGTTAAAATGGGAAGACGAAACATTATTTAAAGTAGAAAAGAGGGATATAGAGACACAAGAACTATTAAAAGGAGCAAAATATACAATAAAAGATTTAGACGGAAACTATGCAAAGGATATGTCAGGAAAGGAAATAGGAAAAGAAGAAGAGATAAATGGAGAACGAATGAAAGTACTAACAACAAATGAACAGGGAATACTAACAGCAGAAATACAGCCAGGTTCATATCAAATAGAAGAAGTACAAGCACCATATGGGTATGATTTGCCAGATAAAAGAATACAAAATTTTGAAATAAATGAACTAGGTGCTTATGCTAATGGGCTAAAAAGTATATGGGGAGAAAAATTATCTGCAGGAGAATATTCAGATGCAAGACCAGTTTCAATTAAGGACATTTGTGCTACTTCGGATGGAGGATTTATAGCAGTAGGCTATTGTAATAGCTCAAAAATAAAAATAGGAAATGCAATATATACATTTGACAATGATGGTAATAAAATGATTATAATAAAATATAATAAAGACAAAGTAATTGAATGGATAAATCATATAGAAGGAGATAATTTTGAAGCTGATAAGAATAACACATTTAAAAAAATAGTTGAAACTAATAACGAAGAATATTTATTGACTATATTAGGTGGTAAGAATATTATTATACCAAATTATGCAGAAGGTAATATTAGTAATAATATATATACTATAGTTAGATATAATAATTCTGGAGGTGTAAGTTCGGTTAGTTCAGTAAGAGGAGATGATGAAACAGCATCTAACATTTATTTAAGAACAATATGTTCAACTCCTGATGGTGGTTATGTATTAGGAGGATATTCTGCAGTATCAGATAAGAAAGTGATATTAAATGAAGAATATACATTGAAGAACGGTGGATTCTTAATCAAATGTAGTAAAAATAACGAAATAGAATCTGTGTATAATACAGAAGAAAATATATTTGACGTGGTAGCAACTCCTGATGAAGGATATGTTATTAACAAGGGACTTCTTCAATGTGTAAAGTTAAATAAAATATTTGAGGAAGAAAAGGTTTTTGAAGCACCTTCATACCCAATGATTCCAATTAGTATATTGCAAACAAATGATGGAGGTATTATTGTAGGAAGTACACTTGGCCAGATGTATACAATAATAAAATATAATCCAGAAGGAAATATAGAGTGGGAAAAAACACTTTATGGAGGGAATGTTTCTGGTGTAAATTTGCTTGAAAGTATAAAAGTATATCAAACCTCAGATAATGGGTATGTTGCTTTATTACCAAACAGTATGCGCATTTATTCCGGAGATTTAGTAGCTTATGGAAATAGTTCTATTATAAAGTATGATGCAAAAGGAAATGAAGTTTATGTAAAAAGTGAAAATTTCCAAATTTCAAATATAGTTGAAACAAACGAAGGAAATTATATAGGAGGAGGTTTTTATTCAGGAGATAGTAGCAAAAATATAATTTTATCCAATGGTGATACCTTAACTAATGGTACAGATATAGAAGCGGGATTTATTATTGAATATAAAGAAGCAAACGTAGATAAATATGAGGAATCGGATTCATCTTATAATTATGATGGTTCTTCAATTAAGGATATACTTTCAACAGACGATGGTGGGTATATTGCAATTAGACATGCAGATAATGATATAAATATAGAAGAAAATAATATAGAAAGTGGTTCTGGAATATTAATAAAATATAATAGCAGTGATGATATTCAATGGATAAATGTTATAAAGTCAACAGGAGAAGTAAACATTACAAACATAGCAATTACGTCAGATAAAGGTTATATTATAGTATGTAATATTAATGGAGAAGATATTTCGAACAATGATACTATAATTGAATCAGATACTATAGGACCAGGTTTTATACTATTAAAATATAATGAAAATGGAGAATTAAAATGGAATAGTCAAATAATTGAAGGAGGCATCAATGCAGAAATAACAAAAATTACTAAGACTAATGATGGAGGTTTTATAGCAATAGGATGTTTTGAAAGCGAAAGTATAACTTTAGGTGATAAAACGATTAATGGTGTAGAGGGGAATACAAATAGCTTAATAGTTAAATATAAAAAAGCTGAAGATGAAAATAACTTAAAAGAAAGATATGAGGTAGAATGGGCACATTGCATAAACAAAGATGATAACTATACAGAATTAATGAGTGTAACTCAAACTCAGGATGGAAAATATTTAGTTGGAGGAGACTTTATAGGAGAGAACATAGAAATAGATAGTGAAGTACTAATAAATCCAAACTATAATGATCCAGATATTTCAGAACTAAGTAATAGAATGGGAATGTTAATATGTTATGGAGAAAATGGTGAACTAGAATGGGCAGATACCATTGGAGGAAAATATTATAATTTGATTACTAGTGTAGTTCCAACTTTAGATAAAGGATTTATAGTAGGGGGAATATTTGCAGATAGTACCATAACTTTATTAAATGGAAATACATATACAATACCAGGAGAGGATGGAAATGCAGGAAGTGATAAAAACAAAAGATTTTTAATAATTAAATATAATGAGAATCTCCAAGTAGAGTTTGTAAGAGCATATTTATCAAATACAGAAAGCTTTGTTGGTCCTATAATAACTACAACAGCAGATAATGGTTTTATAGTAGGAGGAATATATAATTCTTATTACGATAATTATAGTGCTGAGGATGTTAAAGTAAAATTTGATGCAAATGGAAATGTAGAATGGCTAATTAATAGTGTTTTAGAAGGCAATATAAACAATTCTATAGCTCAACTTAAAGATGGAACATATCTATTAGTATATGAAGAACAAGATTATGGTTATATAAAAAAATTAGAAAACAAAGTAATCCCAAGAACCCAAATTTTAACTTTTTTAGATAAGAAAAATGAATATATAATAGACTCAAAACTAGATAAGAATGGAACAGATAGAATAACATCAAAAGACGAAGAAATAAGTTACAATATAACCTATAATGCACAAGTTGGTAAATATAAAGGAAACGCAGTAATTACAATAGTAGACGAATTACCATATGCATTGGACATAGACAAGATGAGGGAGGCATATAATAAAGCAAAAAATAATACATCAGGAGAATATGAAATATCAACAGTATCTGAAGTATTTACAGAAGAGTGGTTAAAAGAGGTACTAGATGGTGGAACATATGAAGAAAAACAAGATGGAGAAGGAAATCAATTATATACAATAACATGGACAAAAACAGTAGAAAATATAGATACTTTAGAAACAGAGCAATTACAAGATTTAACTATAAATAAAAACATAAAAGTAATATTTAAAGGTATAGACTTACAAGAAGATAGCTTTAAAAACACAGTAAAAGGAAGAATAGAATTAGAAGCGACAAATCAAACAATAGAAACTGAGCCTACAACACATGAAACCAAAACAGACTTCACAACGAATATAAAAATAACAAAAACGTGGGAACATGGAAATAGCAAATTCGAAAAACCAAAAAGCATAACATTACAAGTAAAAAACGGAGAGCAAGTAGTAGAATCATACACAGTAACCGAACAAGACAACTGGACGCACACATTTACAGGCTTACCAAAATACAATACAGAAACAGGCGAAGAAATACAATATACTGTAGACGAACAAGCAGTAGAAGGCGAAAGCTTAGAATACTATACCAAAAAATAAATTAATTAAATGTGTTAAAGAAGAGACGAGCCTCGGTGTTCGACCTTAAAACACAAAAAGATGAGAAATATACTAGAGTAAAATCTACATATTTCTCATTTTATTTATGGTCTAAAAGCATTTATTCCCTAAGGAATTAAGCTATATATTACAAATAAAATCATTAAAGTATATGCAAATGTAAAGTGAAGGCATAAACCCTACTTCCGTAAGTAAAGAGCGACGAGGTATTAATATCAGTCATTTACAAATAAAGTGTAAAAATGTAAGATTATATATAAATATATTAAATAAAAAAAATAGAAAATCTGATACACGAATACATATGACAAAAGTTAAAAAATCAATACATATGGGGGAAAAATCAAATGAGAGAAAAACGAAGAGTAAAGAAAGATAACATGAATATAAAAGAAAACAAAGTTCACAAAAAATATTCGGTAGAGGGAGGATTAATGTCTAAATTAAAAATAGCAAAACCTTCAGTAAAGTTACTAATGCCAATATTAATAGTTGTAATATTACTAGCAGTAATAATTACAGCATTATTCAGCAACTTACAAAATATTAATAAAAACATAGACCCCGAAATAGCAAGGACAATGGAATATAAGAAAGTTAAAGAGGGAGACGAAGCAATCCAAGGTACGCAATATGTAGAATTTGACGCATTCTTTTTAAGAGATACGGATGGAAATAATGAAGCAGAGCCATATAGAGGAACTTGTAGAGAGATAGGTTCAGAAGATACGCTATATATGGAATTAAAAGTAAAAACAAATGGAACTTTGCAAAATGGGAAAATAGAGATAAATGGAGATAAGAATTATTATTTACAAACAGCAATAGTAAAAGATAATGAGATAAAAGCAAATTCAATAACAGAAAATGCAACAGAGATATTATTTAATGATATAAGAAGCGGAACACAGAAGCTATTAACAGCAACAGTAAGAAGTGGAGATTATACAGCAAGTTCAAGAAAAAGCGAAGCAATAGGAAACAATGTAAAAAACTATAGTAAAGAGAATACCATAGTATTTACAGGAGATCATGTATCAAGCGAAGGAGTAAAAACACCTATAAGAAAAGAAGTAAAATTTAATGTAGATTGGCATGGTACAACAGGAGCACAAATAACAAACGTATATCAAACAAATAAGTTAGAAACAGCAATAGATAATGAAAAAGGAGAATTAAATTTAGACTTTGTTGTATCAACACAAGAAACGCAAAAACAATTAATACTAAAAAATAATGAAGTAGAAGGAATAATACCACAATTAAGTGGATATTCACCAATAAGAGTACAATTATTAAATAGTAATGCAACATTAAGTTACGACAAAAGTGCAAGGAAATTTACAATAAGAAAAGTTTCAGTATTAAATGAAGAGTCAGGAAATGTAAGTAATAGCTTAAGCACATCAAACCAATATAATGTAAGAGTAACATATCCACTAGATGCATATAATGCATTAGGAGCAGATACAGTAGAGATAAAGATACCAATAGAAACATATTATGAAGGGTATAACAATACAAATAACGGATTTAAAAATCCATATGTATCAGACAAAGCAGAAGCAACAATAGTAGCAACATATAGAAATCCTCAAGGAGAGAGGGCAATATTTAATGTTTATGTAGGAGATTATGCATATAAACCATATGGAAGATATATGGTATCAAAAAATAAACCATTAAGAATATATAATGGAATATCAGAGAAAGAAACTAATGATATTTATACTGTGAAATGGGAAGCATATACAGGTACAACAGGAAAGTCTAACGGAATAATAATGAAAGAAACGGAAAATGAAAGTAAGCAAGTATCAGATGAATTTATAATAACAGATGCAAATTCAATAAGTATGGAGAGCCTAACTAACAATATAGGAATATATTTTTCAAGTCCAGTAAATATGTTAGGAGAAGATGGGTGGATAAAAATATATGATGATGAAACAAATTCATTGATAGCAACATTTACAAAAGAAAATTGGTCAAAATACAGTGAAAATAATCCATACAGATATAGTGAACCAATAAAACATATAAGAGTAGAAACAAGTGCAACAAATGCAGATGCAAGTATGTCAGTATATAATATAAAAGAGTTAGACGATGCTATTATAATACAGAGTTTTGCAAAAGATGAATTTGATAAGCTACAGTACATAAAGTCAACATTAGCAGGATATGTAGATGGAGAGCATATAAATACAGATATTGAAAATGCAAAATATGAGGAACCAATATCAGTTGCAAATGTAAAAGTAAGTAAAACAGATTTATCAACACAAGTAACTGAAAATAGTTATAAAATATATATAGAACCAGAAACAAATGAAGAATATAATGAATCAAAATGGGTAAATGGCGCATTTTTATTAAAGTTACCACAAGATATAATAGATATAGAAATAAATAATGTAAGTACAGGCAATTCAAGAGTTAGTGCAACATATAGTCAATACGAAGAAGATGGAATACAATATATAAAAGTAGATACAGAAAACGAAAAAGAAGAAGTATATAGTATAACTGTAGATTGTAATATAACACCAAATCCAACTATAGAAACGAAAACAGAGACAATAGAACTATATGCAAGTAATGAGTACAATACAAATTATTATTATAAACAAGAAGATTCATATGATGTAAACAACAACTTAAATGTAAACGAATATGTAAATAAAACAAGCACAAATATACAACTGATATCACCAGCAACATTAATTACAAGTCAAATAGCAAGAGAGTATGATGGAACAGGAAGCGAAACTATAGCACCCAAAATTGCAAATGTTTCAAAAGGGCAAAACACAGCTAAAGTAGTAATAAACGTTAAAAACAATTATTCAAATACAGTAGAGAGAGTAAAGATAGTAGGAAAAATACCAACAAGTGGAAATACATATACAATAAATGGACATGATATGGGTTCAAACTTTGATACAACAATGACAGAGGCAGGAATACAATTACCAGAAGGCTTTGAACAAAAAGGAGTAAAGGTATATTATTCAACATATGAAGATGGAGACAAAGATAACATAGATGAATGGGAAGAAACACCAAATTTTGATGAAGTAAAAAGCTTTATGATAGACTTTCAAGATGTAAAATTAGAAGTAAATGAAGAATTTGAAATAAGTTATGAAATAAATATTCCATCAAGCTTAAACTATAACCAAGTATCATATAGCCATCATGCAATATATTTTAGTTTGCAAACAAATAGTGGATTATACCCAACAAGCACAGAACCAAATAAATTAGGATTTAGAATAGCAAAATTATATGATTTAGAATTAACAAAATATCATAAAGGAATAGACAATAAAATAGTACAAGGTGCAACATATAGTATACAAGAAGAAGGGGAAGAGGCGAAAACAAGAGTAACAAATGAAAATGGAAAAATAACATTAAATGACCTATATGCAGAAAAGACGTATACAATAAAAGAAGTAAAAAGTCCAAGTGAATATGCCCTAAATGAAGATGAAGTAAAATTTACAACAAAAGAAGAAAATGGACAATTAACATTGAAAATGCTTTCTGAAAATACAAAAGGAAACAGGATAGTTCAAGAAAATGGAAGAGACAAAGTAGAAATAGATGTAGAAGATGAAGTACTAGCAAAATTAAAGATAATAAAGACGCAAAAAGATACAACAAACAAACTAAAAAATGTAAGATATAAATTAACAGGAAGAGGAATGCCAAGCACAGGAAGAATATTAGTAACAAACATTGATGGAGAAATAAATATAAGTGGACTATTTATAGGAGAACAATATACATTAGAAGAAATAAAGGCAGAAGGATATTATTTAGCAGAACCAATACAATTTACAATAACAGCAAATGGAAATGGAAATTATACAGAGGAAATATCTGGAGATACAGTAAAAGAACATTCAATAAGTAAAGCAAATGAAATACCAACACTAACAATAGAAATAGCAAATGAAAAAATCCCAACATACAATTTAGTGATTAATAAAGTAGTAAAAGATGAGCAAACACCAATAGCAGGAGCAAAATTTGCACTATATAAAGATGGAGAAAGAATAGCTACATATATAACAGATGCAGAAGGAAAAATAAATATAAATGGATTATATGAGTATGTAGAAGCAAAAAAAGTAAAACAGACATATGTATTAAAAGAAGTAGGGGCACCAGAGGGGTATGCAAAAGTAGAAGATATAACTTTCTATGCAAGTATGCAAGAAGGTGTATTAAAGTTGACAATAGAAGGAGGAACAATAAAAGAACAGCATACTGTAGCTAAAGAAGACACAATACAAGGCGAAGCAGTACAAGAAAATACGATAACAATAACAGTAGAAGATAGCCCAACATTTGTATTAACAAAAGAAGATGGAAAAACAAAAGAAGTTTTACCAGGAGTAAAATTTGCAATATACAATTATAAAACAGGAGAGCCAGCAACAGATGCCAAAGGTCAAATAATAGGAGAAAAGCAAAGGATAAATGGAAAATACTATTATGTAGTCACAACAAATGAACAAGGAAAAATAACAGCAAATTTACCACAAGGCCTATATAAAGCAGTGGAAATAGAAACGTATGAAGAGTATGAATTAGGAACAGAAGAAGAAAGAACAGATTATTTTGGAATAGGTGAATCACAGGAAGAGGTTATAGAATATCAAGCTTCACTATTATCTACAATATCTGGAATTACGTATAGAAAAATAATTTCAACTCTAGATAAAGGATTTTTAGCAGTAGCTGAGTTTTATAAAGATATAGAATTAACAAATGGTCAAAAGATAACAAATACAGGAAATTTTGATACTGTTTTAATAAAATATAATGCTAATAAAAAAATAGAATGGACAAGAGTAATAGGTGGAAAAGGTTATGACTATATTAACGATATAATTCAGTTGCCAGATGGAAGCTATATAGCTGGAGGACAAGTAGGATCTTCAAATGTAATAATTAATGAAGATGGTACGATAATAGAAGATGATTCAAAATATGTAGGTAACAATTGTTATGCAATTTTAAGTAAATATAAAATGAATGGAGATGTAGAATGGTCAAAAACAATAGGAAGTAATTACACATATGATAGTATATCTTCAATAGAATTAACAAATGATGAAGGATATATTATAGGAGGGACTTTTGGAACTGGAAATATGAATATAAAAGTAGGAGATGAGAGACGTCCAATTTCTGGTTCTGATGGTAAATTAATAAAATTTAATAAGGATGATAAAGTAGATTGGATACAATCTATAGGAGAAAAAGATGGTGAATATTTTAAAATTGAAGATATACAACAAACAGAAGATGAAGGATATATTATAGCAGGAAGCTTTTCAGAAGAAACATTAACTTTGCCAAAAGGGCAAGTTATAAAGAATGAATATACGTCAATAGACGAAGGATATGTTTCTTACAACTATTATGATGCAGTAATAATAAAATATAAGGCAAATAAAGAAATTGAATGGATAAATCAAGTAGGCGGAAGAGGTAATCAAAATTGCACAGATATATTTCAAACTGCTGATGGTGGGTATATAGTAGGAATACAAGGAGATTATATAATAACATTATCAAACGATGAAGAACTAAAAAAAAGTGGAATAATTAAATATAGGGAAAATGGGGAAATTGAATATGTAAATAGCACTAGTTCTATAAGCTCAGTAGAGAAAACGAGTGATGACGGATATATAATATGTGGTGGAATTTTCCATTTTATTGAAAAATATAGTATAGATAATGTACTAGAATGGAAATTAAACACAGATATTAGCTATGTAACTGAAATAGATAAAAACCAATATATTGGAGTTTATATTGCAAATATGTATGAAATAGGTGAAAAAGTAACGAAGCCTAAAATTCCAGATAGTCATCAGGTAACAGTGGATAATAATTTAAAAGAATTTAAAATAACTACAGAAGTAAAAGTTGTAGATGGAAAAAAAGGAGGAAGTATTTTAGGAGAAGGTTCAACATTAGATAATCCATATGAAACGGTACAATATGGAAAAGAAAGTATAAAGCCAATTACAATGACACCACATCAAGACTATTCAATTTCAAAAATAACAATAAATGAAAAAGAAGTAGAATTTAATGTGGAAAAAGATGGAACATATACATTGCCACAGTTTAAAAATGTAACTGAAAATAAACATATAGTAGTAACTTACATATTAACAAGTGAAAAAGAGCCAGAAGTAATAGTACACCATTATAAAAAAGATACGCAAGAAAGAGTAGCAGTAGATGAAATATATAAAGGAAAAGTAGGTGAACCATATAGAACAGAGCCTAAGACGGACTTAGAAGACTATGAACTTGCAAAAGATGAAAATGGAGAGTTTTTAACGCCTCATAATGCATCAGGTTTATACCAAGAAGGAACACAGGAAGTAATATATGAATATGAAGAAAGAAAAATACCGTTAACAGTACATCATTATATAGAAGGAACGACAAGCAAAGTACCAATGCCAGATGGAACATTAGCAGAAGATGTAAAAGACGAAGGAAAAGAAGGAACTCAATATACAACAAATGCAATTATACCAGATAAGAAATATGAATTAGCATTGACACCAGATAACTATATAGGAACATATCAAAAGCCAGAAGTAGAAGTAACATATTATTATAGAGGAAAACAATCACCAGGAGTAGTAGTACATCATATAGATACAGATACAAAAGAAGAAGTTGCAAAAGATGAAGTAATACCACAAGTTGGAACAGCTAGATATGGGGATTCATATACAACGAACGTTGCAAGAGATATTTTAGATACATACGAGTTTGCAAGTAAAACACCAAATTGGGAAGGTGAAATGACAGAAGAAAAGATAGAAGTAACTTATGAATATCATATAAAATATAATATGCAAATAACAAAGAGAAAAGAAAATACAACAGATACAATACAAGGGGTAGGATTTAACTTAAAAGGAGAAGGATTATCACCAGAAGGAGTAAATTATATAACAGATGAAAATGGAAATATAAACCTACAAGGTTTAGTTGCAGGAGTAGAATATACTATTTACGAAACATATACACCAAACAATTATGTATTGAATGAAGAGCCAATAAAATTTAAAGTAACAAGAACCAAAGAAGGAATACTAGAATTGCAAGAGCAAGAAGAAGGGCATAGAATAAAGAATGTAAAAATAGATGAAGTGCAACAAGGAATAGTGCCACAAATAACTGTGGATATTGAAAATACACCAAAATATGAATTAAACATAGTAAAATATAAGAAAGGAACGAATGATAAAGTAAGTAATGTAACCTTCAACATAAAAGGAGAAGGTTTAGTAAGCGAGGGAGTAAATTACACAACAGATAATAACGGAACAATAAAAATAAGTAATTTAATGCCAGAAAAGGAATATGAAATAAAAGAAATAAAAACAAATATTGATTATATGCCAAGCAATCAAATAGTTAGGTTTAGCACACATTTAGAAAATGGAGTATTAACGGCACAAGAATTAACAGAAGAAATAGCAAGAAAAATAGAGGTAACTCAGGTAGCAGAAGGAACTTTCCCACAGGTAGAAGTACAAATAGATAATGAACCAAAATATGCTATTCAAATTACAAAGTATGAAAAAGGAACTAATAATACAATACCAAAAGTAAAATTTGTAGTTACAGGAAAAGAGATGGGAGAAACAGGCAGAACATATATAACAGATGATAATGGAATAATTACAATTCCAAAGCTAGAACAAGGCGAAACATACACAATAAAAGAAGTATATGCAAAAGGATATTATCTAAATGCAAAAGAATTCACAGTAAGAGTAGATAGAATAGGAGAAGATTTGCAAATACAGTATAATGGAGGAGAAACAAAAGGTAACCCAATAATATTACAAGAAGACAATAAGCCTCCTGTAGTTCAAATTAATTTAGAAAATGAAAATATACCAAAATATAGCTTACAATTAACAAAAGTAGGAGAAGAAGCAGAAAACTTATTAACAGGGGCAAAATTTGAAATAACAGGAGAAGGAAGAGAACTAAATGCAGAAAAAAAATATGTAACATCAGAAAGTGGCATTATAACAATAGATAACTTATATGTAAATGAAGAATATACATTAACAGAAACACAAGCTCCAACAGGATATAAATTAAGTGAAACTCCAGTAAAATTTAAAGCAACACAAACAGATGGAAATTGGAATTTACAATTAACAGAAGGACAATTCTATGGAGAAACTCAAATAGAAGGCTCAACAATAAAAGTAAAGTGGCAAGATGAGACATTATTTAAATTAGAGAAAAGAGATGCAGAAACACACGAATTATTACAAGGAGCAAAATATACAATAAAGGACATGAATGGAAATTACGCAAAAGATATAGCAGGGAATGAAATAGGAAAAGAAGAAGAAATAAATGGACAGCAAAAGAAAGTACTAACAACAGACGAACAAGGATCTCTTACAGCAGAGATACAACCAGGAACATACCAAGTAGAAGAAGTTGAAGCACCATATGGATATGAATTGCCAGATGAAACAACTCAATACTTTGGAATAGACCAAGCTGGTAGTTTTGACCAAAAATTAAAAAGTATTTGGGCAAATGATATAGTAGCAATAAGTTCGAGTGCTCGAGGTGCATGGGATTACTACTGTGGCAGGAACTATGATATAGATCAAGTTGTTTCTACTGTAGATGGTGGTTTCTTGGTAACATTAATTAGTGATAAAAATGTGAATGAGATTGAAATTGATAGCCAAGTATTTGGTCTTCCTAGGGATGCAAATTCATATAGTTCATATTATATAATTAAATTTAGCCAAGATAAAAAAATAGAATGGGCAAATTATGTAGGAATGAAAAAAGATAGTAAATCTAAAATAGCTGAAATTATTGATGGAGAATATGTTCTAATAGGAAATACAAGCAACGATATACGTTTTAATGATACGGACGAACCAACCAAAATGACATCAAATTCAGGAGCAACAATAATAAAGTATAATACTCATGGGAAAAGAGATTCTGTAAACTTTTTAGGCGAAGGAAATGTAGAACTATATGCAATATCTTCAACAGTAGATGGTGGGTATATAATAGGAGGAAAAATAACTAGTGGAGAATTAGTATTAGAAGGACACACATTAGAGCAAGGTAATATATTAATTAAATATAATAGGGATAATAAAGTAGAAAATGCATGTAATTTAGAATTAGATATAAAAAGCATTGTAACAGCATTAGACGGAGGCTATATTATCGGAGGAACTCAAAGTTCTATTGTAAAATTAAAATCCGACTTAACAAAAGAGTGGTCAGATAAAATAGAAAATGTTAATGGCAATAATTGTACTGAAGGTGTAATTACAAGTATAGAGCAAACAGAAGACGAAGGAATAATTGCAGGGGGAAATTATGATAAATTTGCATTTGTAGTTAAATATAATTCAGAAGGAACAATAGAATGGTCTAGGCAAATAGGTAGTGGTAAGAAAAATTCAGAGGTAAGAGTAATTCAAGCTTTTGATGGTGATTTTTTAGCTACGTTTGAAGGATATATTGTAAAGTATGATAGTAAAGGAGAAGAGGTTTACGTTAATGACGATTTTACTAGTGGATATACTGAAAATATTATAATTGAAATAGCTAAAACACATACTGGAACTTATATAACTGGAGCTAAACATCAAGAAGGACTTATTGAATATAAGGATCAAATAGCAACAGAAGAATATATAAAGTCAAATGAAAGATATTATGATAGCGGTACATGTGTATTAGCAACAGAAGATGGAGGTTTTATAACGTGGAGTAAAGGATATACTGGCTTCACAAAATATGATATCAATGGAAAAGAAGAAAATAATTATTATGGAAGTAGTATAGGGCAGATAATTGAGCTATCAAGTGGAAATTATATCTCAGCATATAACGATAACGACACTTATGGAAACATACATATATTAAACATAGAAATGGAAAAATCTGTTAATAAGCCTCAATGGGAAAAGGAAATAATAGGTGATGCTACTTCTAATAGTATAGCAAAAACTTCAGATGGAGGATTTGTTATAGGAGGCTCTCTATTTGGTGAAACATTGGCATTAGACAATGGAAAAAGCATTAAAAAACCTAAAGGACAAGAGGGAGTAGGACTAATAATAAAGTATAAACAAACAAGTGAAGGAAATTATGAAGTAGATTGGTCAAATACCATTGAAAAATATGGAGAAACTGGAAATGAAGTTAGAATTCTATGTATAGATGGAACTAGTGATGGAGGTTGTATAGCTGGAGGAGTATATATGGATAATGATTTGAATATAGGCCAAGGGTTACTGGTTAAATATAATAAAGAAGGAGAGCAGGAATGGATAAAAAATATTGAAATGAATAATGAAGACTTTGTAAAATATTGTTTTATAACTCATGTATCAGAATGTTCGGAAGGAGAATATATAGTAGGAGGTTTTTTAGATGAGAATTATATGGTTTTAGACGGTAACGAAAATGTAATTATACTTAAGTATAAAGAAAACGTACAAGATTTAAATAATAGAAGCATTGATTTACAATGGAAACGATTTACTTTGGGAGAAACTATTAGTAGTGATGAAATTTACTTAGGTAATTCCCATGAATATGCTTCAATTCATGATGAATATTCTAGCACATTTGTTCCAACGTTGTACTTTACCGAAGATGGAGGTGTTGTAGAGTGTGATAGTAATGGAAACGTAGTTAAATATGATTCTAATGGTAAAAAGGAAACTATATATAAAAATGCTACAGATGATATATTTGCGTATGTAGTACAAACTAAATGTGGAAAATATTTTATTATTAATCAAAATTATAAACATGAAAAAATAGAATTAGCACCAATAACTGATGGAAATACAGTAATCCCACAAACCCAAAGAATAACCTTTGAAGACACTAAAAAAGAATACATAATAGATACAAAAGTAGAAGGTGGCGGAGGAAGTGTTTTAGGGCAAGACCAAGAAATATATGAAAAAGTAAAATACAAAGGAACTTCAATACGAGATATAACAGCAACACCGGAGCAAGGCTATGCAGTAGAAAGCATAACAGTAAATGGACAAGAAGTGTTATTTAAAGGTGGAGAAAATGTACCAGTAACATTGGACAAGTTTACGAATATGTCAGAAGACAAGCATGTAGTAGTAAAATTTACAGCAAACCCAGCAGAAGTAGTAGTACACCATTACTTAGATGGCACAGAAGGAAATGAAGGAGGACCAACACCTGTTGCAGAAGATGACTATATATACGGACAAACAGGCAAACATTATGAAACGCACGAAAAAGACCTAGATAAATATGTAGTAGTAGAAGAAAGAAAACCAGATAAGCCAAGTGGAGAAATGACGGAAGGAACAACAGAAGTAACATATTATTACAAACCAAGAGATGCAAAAGTAATAGTTCATCACTACGAATATGGAACAGACGTAGAAGGACAAGAATTAGTAACAGTGGCACAAGATGAAACAATAAATGGAAAAGTAGATGAAACATATAATACACACTATAAAACAGAACAAGAGCTAGATGGAAATTATAGAGTAGTAGAAGCAGAAATACCAGGAAATAGCAATGGAAAAATGACAAGAAATCAAATAGAAGTAACATACTACTACGAAAAAATAAAGAAAGGAAAAGTAACAGTACATCATTACATAGAATATTCAGAAGAACCTGTTGATCCAGAAAATCCAGAAGATGTACTAGAGGGAGAAGTAGGAACACATTATGACACACATCCAAGAGAAAACTTAGAAGAATACGAATTAGTAACAGATAGTATGCCAAGTAATGCCCAAGGAAACTATGAAGAAGAGCAAAAAGAAGTAACATATTACTATAGGTTAAAAGAAACAAAAGTAATAGTGCACCACTATAAAGATGGAACAGGAACAGAGGAAGTACCGTTACAACAAATATCGCCAGATGAAACAATAAAAGGAAGAATAAAAGATAGTTACAAAACAGCACCAAAAGAAGGAATAGGGAATTATGAGGTAATAAGAGAAGAAGAAAAGTGGCCAACAAATGCAGAAGGAAATATGGAAAAAGATACAATAGAAGTAACATACTATTATAGGTTAAAACAAGCAAATATAGTAGAAAACACATTAACAAAAGAAGGAACAGAAAAAATGGTACTAGAAGACGAAAAAGTGCAATACACAATAACATATAAAGCAGAAATAAAAGACTATACAGGAAATGCAAAAATAACCTTAATAGATGAATTGCCATATAACATAGACTTATCAAAATCAAACATAATGGAAGGCACATATAACGAATTAGAAAAAACAATAACATGGGAAATAGAAATAGACAACTTAGATGCATATGGAGATAAGAGTGAATACATAGAAGTATCAAGAAAAATAGAGTTAGTATTTACAAATATGGATTATACTCAAAAAACATTTACAAATAAAGCCAAAGGAACATTAGAGTTATTAGATGTAGAGCAAAAAGTAGAGATACCAGAAGCAACAAAGGAAACAGAGTCAGACTTTAAAACAAGTGTATTAGCTACAAAATATTGGGAACATGGAGAAAATAAATTTAAGAAACCATCAAAAATAGAAGTACAGTTGAAAAAAGGCGGAGAAGTAGTAAACACACAAATATTAACAGAAGAAAATAAAGCATATGGAGACGAAACAATATGGGAATATGAATTTACAGACTTAGAAAAATATGATGCAGAAGGAAATGAAATAGAGTACACAATAGAAGAACAGGCAGTAGAGGGAGAAGACTTAAGCTACTACCAAAAAGAAATAGATAGCGAAGATGGAATAATAAGAAACACATTTAACGGACCAGTAATAACAATAAGTAAAAGTTCAACAACAGAACATGAATTAGACTATGTAGTAGAAAATGAAAAAATAACATATACCATAACAGTAACAAACTCTGGACAAATGGCAAAAGAAGTTTTAGTAAAAGATACAATACCACAAGGAACAACATTTGTAGCAGGAAGTATAAAAGTAGGAAATGTGCCTATAGAAGAATATGAAGGAGAGGCAATCCAAGGAAACAAAGAAAATACACAAACACAACTAGAACAAGGAATAAAGCTAAATATGGAACCACAAGAAAGCATAAATATATCTTTTGAAGTACAAGTACAAGATTTAGAAAATGGTCAATATATAGAAAACGTAGCAACAATAAATAAATCACCAGATGATCCAGAATCACAAGATGAACCATCAAATAAAGTATTAAATCTATATTCAGAAACAACCATAACAAGTCAAAAATATGCAGTAACGGAAAGAGAATTGGACTATGTAATAGAAGGCGAAACAATAACATACAACATAATGGTAATAAATGAAGGACAGATAGGAAAAGAAGTAGTAGTAAGCGATACAATCCCACAAGGAACAACCTTTGTAGAAGGAAGCATAAAACTAAATGGACAACCTTTATATAATGATGCAGATAAAACAATACCAAAAACGCAAGAAGACTTAAAGAATGGAATAACAATATATGCAGAGCCTTCAAAAGGTGCGGTGGGTGGAATGCAAAATTATAAAATACTAAGTTTTGAAGTAACAGTAGACTTTGCAAGAGAAGAATTTACTATACAAAATACAGCAACAGTAGATGATACACCAACAGAGCAAATAGAAATACCATATAAGCTAGAGGGAAAAGTAACAAGTGGAATAGAAAAAGATGGAACAGATATAATAACATCAAAAGATGAGGAAATAAACTATACAATAAAATATAATGCGCAAGTACGTAAATATGAAGGAAATGCAATAGTTACAATAGTAGATACTCTTCCATATGCACTAGATGTAGACAAAATGAAAAAATTAGCAACAGAAGGAGGAATAAATACTGAGGATTCAAATACAGATTGGCTAAAAGAGTTTTTACAAGAAGGAGAATATAAAGAAAAATTAGTAGAAGGAAGTAGCGATGGAGCAAAAACATATACAATAACATGGACACAAACAATAGAAAACATTGATACCTTAGGAAAAGAAGAGGCGCGTGACATAACTATAAACAAAAACATAAAAGTAATATTCAAGGATGTAGATATAAAAGAAAAAAGCCTTACAAATACAGTAAAAGGAAAAATAGAATTGCAAGCAACAGAGCAAACAATAGAAACAGAGCCAGCAACACATGAAACAAAAGCAAATTATATAAAAGATGTAAAAGTAACGAAAAAATGGGAACATGGAGAAAACATTTATGAAAGACCAAAGAGCGTAATATTACAAGTAAAAAAAGGAGACCAAGTAATAGAATCGTACAAGGTAACCGAACAAGACAACTGGACTCATACATTTATAAACTTACCAAAATATGACGAGGAAACAGGAGAAGAAATATACTATACTGTAGACGAACAAGAAGTAGAAGGCGAAAGCTTGAAGTATTATAAAAAAAGATAATTAACTAAAACAAGTTAAATCAACTACAAACCTTGGTGTTCATTTCCCAAACGCAAAAAAAGTGAGAAATATTAGAGTAAAATCTATATATTTCTCATTTTTTTGAAAAGTTGCTTGATTTTTTATTTAATATATACTATAATTGTTATTATAATTGTATTGAAAGGGTCAAAAAAACAATACTTTCAATACAAAAACAATAAGAAAGAATGAATAATATGAAAAATTATGAAAGAATATTAGAACTTAAAGTATTTAATTTACAAGATGTATATGATTTAACTGGAAATATAAACACAGCAAAAAGCTCAATAAGAAATTTATTATTGTTTAATTATATAAAAAGAGTAAAGCATAATTTATACGCTGTTTGTGATATAGAATTTAAAAGTGTTATAGCAGACCAATATATGATAGCATCAAAAATAAAAGATGATTCATACATATCATATCATTCAGCGTTTGATTATTATGGAGTAAAAAACCAAATGTTTTATGTAGTATATGTATCAAGTAAAAAAAGATTTGAGGATTTTGAATTTGAAGGTTATGATTATACATTTGTAAATAGTAGATATAATTTTGGTATACAACAGAAAGGAAATATTAGAGTTACAGATAAAGAGAGAACTGTAATAGATTGTATAGACAAAACGGATTTAGCAGGAGGAGATGAAGAATTATTTTTGTGTTTAGAATTGATGGGTAAATTAAATGGAGAAAAAATATTAGAATATTTAAAATACTATAATTCTCAAAAATTATATGCAAAAGTTGGATTCATGCTTGAAACCTTAAATAATGGTTTTGGAGTAGATGAAAGGGTAATAGAAGAATGTAGAAAAAATATAAATGAACGAACTTATTATTTTGACAATGAAACGAGAAAAAATAAAAATAAGTATATAAGCAAATGGAATTTAGTAGTTCCAGAAATGTTTTTAGCTAGAGGGAGGACTTTGCATTGGTAGAAATTTATAAAAATTACATAGAAGAAATTTCAAAAAGAACAGGTTTT
>CANQSP010000064.1 GCA_947626555.1 uncultured Clostridia bacterium
TTTGTCCATGTTCCACTGTTTCATACACTGCTTTGTCTTCTCCTAATATGCTTCCACCTTTTACTTGCTTTGGTTGATCATATTCATCTTTTTCTTCATGTGTTTTTACTTTTGTTATAATTTTATACGTTTTAATTTTGTATTCATATGTTACTTCTACTTTTGGATATTCGTATGTTCCTTCTGCATTTATTGGTGTTTTGGCTAGCTCGTACTTTTCTGCTAATTTTTTGTTTGTATTTGGCTCTGTTTCATCATTATATGGTTTTAAAGGTTCTGTTGTATACGATGTTTCTGCTATTGCTTCTGTTGTTATATCTTCTGCCATACTTCCATCTGCTCTTTCTACTGATGTTTCCGTTCCTTCTAAGTAGTGATGTACTGTTAATGGTATTTTCTTTTCTACATATAAGTATGTAACTATTTCTTCTGCTTCTTTAAATTGACCACTCTTATTGCTTGGTAATGCTAGACTTCCGTCTTCATTTTTCTTTAATTCATATTTGTCTGATTCTGTATATGGCTGTGTTGTGTAATATGAACCTATTTCTCCTGCTTTTACTTCATCTGGTGCTACTTTTGTAGGTGTTGGCAAGCTTTCTGTTCCATCTACATAGTGATGTACCACTATGCTTGATGCTGTGTTACTAAATGTTACTACTATGTGTTTGTCTGATGTCATTTTTTCAAATTTTTCTATTGTTACTTTTCCTGTTTCGGTATCTGGTATAAATGGATATTCTTCATCATTTATTGTTATGCTTATTATTTTATAACCGTCTTTTGGCTCTATTTCTATAGGGGTTTTACTATCTTTTCCATGTTGAACTGTTTCTACTGGAGTTATTATTTCTCCTGTAACTTTTCCACCTGTTATTGTTCCTCCTGCTTCGTGTTGATTTTCTAACAATTTTATTTCTGTTGTAATTATGTACTTCTTTAGTTCGTTTTCTACTTCAATTTCTGATTTTTCTGGTACTGTTGGTACTGTTACTACTTCGCCATAATTTAATATAAATCCATCTGTATATTGTGATAATTTTGGGTTTACTTCATAGCTTGTTGGAATATTGGCTGATACCATACTGCTATTGAAATATCCCACTGCTATATATTCGTTTTCTTCTATAATTATATCTGTTATTTGATCCATTTCTAAACCCTGTATTTGTTTATAGCTTTCATAATTTCCAGCTTCGTCATATTTTATCATTATGGCATCTGTATTACCTAATGTACTTGAAATTTCGTATTGTTCATCATTATTAAAATCTAATCTATAACTATGTGTATATCCTCCTATTAAAAATCCACCATCATTAGTTGCTTTAACTGTTGTAATTATCTCTTCGTTAGTTCCTCTTATAAATTTATAATCTGTTAATTCATTTTCTGCATCACTATATTTAGCTATAACCCCATCACACTTATCTGAAAGAGATTTAACATCATTAATTGTACCTTTATAATTACCTGCTATAACATACTGTCCTGTTCTTAATTTAGCAATTGCTGATGGGGCAAATTCTGTTTCCATGTTTTTTGTAACAGTTCCATTTTTATATGTATATATTATTCCATTTGAATAATAGAAGCCCTTCATAATTGAACCAACTATGACAACTCCATCCCCAAAAGAATTAATAGCCATATCTTCTATTTTGCATTGTTCTGATATTTCTATACTTGTTGCATTTTCTCCACTTAAATCTATTTTATATACTTTTGGATTTACACTTGTATTTAACCCCACTATAATATCTTTATTGCCATCTTCTATTATACATGCTGCATTAACATTTAGGCTCTCATCTGTGATTTCTTTAGCCCATGAATATGTTCCATTGTTTGTAAGTTTTATTATAAATGCTTTTTCATATTTTGTTTCGTTAATAAAATTTGTTGCTTCTTCATCTATCTTTAAATTTGAGCCTCGGAAATATCCTACTACTACATATCCGTTATCATACGTTTGAATTACATCTACAGCTTTTGCTTCATATCCACTTGTAATGGCTTTTGCAAATTCTAACTTTCCTTCTCCATCATATTTTGCTATAAATCCAGAGTAATCATTATTTTTACCTGTTATATCTGCTTCATTATCGCCATCTAAATCTAACTCACCTGTAAAATATCCTACAGTCACTATTCCTTTATCTTTTGTTTTTTCTGCTGCTTCCACTTTGTTCCATCTATTACTTGCTACTTCATTTGCCCATACTATTCCTTCCCCTGTTTCTTGTGTTTTACTTTCATCAATTCCAAAATAGTATGTCCTTTGGTCTTCACTTTCAGGAAATACATATCCATCTGCTGATTGTACTTCTACTGCTTTATATAAGCCACTTTCTAAGCCATATGAAATTATTCCATTTTCGTCTGTTGTTACTATTGGTATTTGCGTTCTTACTCCTTCTACTGAAACATTTCTTACAAATCCTGCGTCTAATCCATAATTTCTAAAGCTATCTTTTGCATATGTAAATTGAATTGTATATGTGCCTTTAGATAATTGTATTGTTACTGTTTTATAAGATAAGCTTTCATATTTATCATCTTGTTTATATCTACTTATTCGAGTAGAAGCAGTGTTTCCTCCTATTGTAGTATGATTAATTTCATCGGTTATTGTATAATATAAAAAATCCTCATATTGACTTGATACCGCCCATTCAAAACTAATACTTCCATCCTCTACTAAAGTAAATTTATTTGACTTCATATTCGATTTAGCACTAGGTATATTATGTCCTCCACTTTGCCATGTACCATCCTCTTTTAACGTCCAGGGATACCATTCTCCCTTAGAATCAAATTTTAAATTTTTAACACTTATATCTTCTGTTAGTTCTCCAACTTCTTCTCCGTTAGTGTCTACTGAATATCCTAATTCGTTATAATCCTTATCTACTTTTATTAATTTAAATTTAGTGTTTGGTATTGGTGTTTGAGTTCCCTCTTCTAATTTAGTTAACTTGAATAATGGTTCATCTGTTAAACCTATTTGTATATTGGTATTTTCTTCACTTGCATTTGTTACTGTTATGTCTTGCTTTGTTCTTTGTTCCTCTGCTCTTGCTGATTCGTCTGGTACTAATCTTATTTGCTCATCTCCACTTTCTATTTTTATTTCTAATTCTTGTCGTTCGTTTCTTTCTGCTTTAAACTTTAATGGTGTTTTATTTAAACTATAGCCTTCTGGTGGTGTTATTTCTGTTATCGTGTATTCTCCTGTTATTTTTGGTTTTGATTCTACATATTCATATAATCCTTCTATGGTTAGTGTTCCATCTTCACTTGTTGTATATGTTTCTCCTCCTTCTTTTATTCCTTCCCCTTCTATTTTATACTGTGCCCCTTCTAACATTTTTCCATCTTTATCTTCTGCATACTTCTTTAATGTTATAGAATATGTTGGTACTTTTTCATCTTCTAGTTCTACTTCTACTTTATCTTGTGCTCCTATTCCTGTTACGTCTGTACCTATTGTTACTTCTGGCTCTGGTTTGAAGTTTCCATGTGTTGTTGTAAATTTAACTGCTTCTCCTTCTTTTGTTAGCTTGAATGTTATAGGTTCTTCCATTAAATAATATCCTTTTGCTGATACCTCTGTCAGAGTATACTCTTGCTCTCTTGATAAGCCTGAAACTGTTAATTTTCCATTTTTATCTGTTGATATTGTTATCCCTGTCTCTACTAAGTTTCCTCCTGTCAATTTATACCTTACTCCTGAAATTGTTGTTTCTTTTCCTTGTTCTTTTTTAGTTAATACTATTTGATATTTTGGTATATTTTCTACTTCTACATTTAATATTCCTCTGCTTTCATTTGTTGGCTGAATTATTTCTGTTGTTTTTAATTTATCTCTTCCTGATAATTCTTCTAATTGTAACTTTGTTCCATCTATTGCTACTGTTACTTTAAATTTGTATTCCATTGTGTTTTTTTCATAAGCACTTGGAGTACGAATTTCTTTTAATATATATGTTTTATCTACATATAAATCTTCTATTGTAAATGTTCCATTTTCATTTGTTGTTCCTACTTTTCCTTCTTTTGCATTTTCTTCATTTCTTGCCTCTTCTACTACTTCTGCTACTGTAAATACTGCCCCTTGTACTGGTGTTTCAGTTCCCTCTTTTATTTTTTTCAAGTTAAGATTATATTTTCTTTCTATTCTAAATCCTAATTTACTTGTTTCTGTTTCTATTTTGAATTTTCCTTCTTCTGTATCTAAACAGAAATATACTGCATGTGTACTATATGAAATATCATTATACTTTACTGTTGTTGGAACTTTTATTTTATAACTAAATTCCTTTTTATCTTCTACTTGTAGACTATATTCTCCTAAATCTATTAAGTATGATTTTGCTTTATCTATGTCTAATTCTGTATTCCAATTATTTCCTTTATCTGTTAAATCTTCTGTTACATCTTCTTTATCTGAATAGTATACTGTTACATAACTTTGTAATTCTTCTGGTATTTGTATACCTTCTAGCATTGTTGTATTAAAATTAGAACCTAATTCTTCTCCATTTATTAAAAATGTATTATTTTCAGTTGGTATTTTTCCTACTATTTTTACTTCACTTATTGTATTTCCGTAGTTATTGGTTATGCTTATTTTTATTGTTGCTGTATCTACTTCTGTTTTATCTATTGTTGCTATTTGTGGTGCTACTACTTTTTCTTTTTTATTGTTATAGTCTGATGCTTCTTGGTTTGTTAGTAATGAACTTGGTGATACAAAATACATACTATCTTCAGCATAGCATACTTTCTCTTGCTCATTTAAATCTCCATCTATATCATGAGTATCTTGTTCAGCGTATTTATAGTTTTCACAATTTTCGTTTATTGCATATAATTTTAGTTTTTGCGTTTGTGTTGGTATTCTTGGGTCTGCTGTTAAATCACAATTTATTACAATGTTATAACTTGTTGGCTTATCATTTTCTGTTTCTATTTTTATAATTTTTTGTCCTTCTATTTCATTTATTTCATACGCTAATATGTTTATATTTCTATCTGATGGTGTGACACTATTTATTTTTATACCCAGTACTTCTTTTGGTAGTTCAACTAAAAATTTTCCATTTGTCCAACCTTCAATATTAAAGTCTGATGATATTGTTTTTATCGTTATATTTATATTTTTTTCTTCCTTTTGCGTTCCGTATGTATCTTTTGTTACTTCTATATTTGCTACAGATATTGGATCCTCATATATTGCTATCCCTTCGTCTGTATTTATATCTTTATATTCTCCTGTTTCTTCTATTTTTACATCTCCGTCTAAATATGAATATATATTTTGTAATTTTTTAAATTCTTCCTTGTTTTCGAATGTTTGTAGTAATATATTATCATTAATTTCTTTTATATTATATGCTGTTAAGTTACTCTTTTTATTTGCTTTACTTGTTTCTATTTTTATATGTGTTACTGGTTCTCCATACATATATGGATTTTCACTATCATATATATTCCAATCTTTGCTTGTAAATATGTGTATTAGCTTATCCCCATTTGTATCATATACTTTTATTTCTCCATTTTCTCCTAAAATTGTATCGGCTCCTGAGAAATATATTCCTACATTTTTACTTATTTCTGACATATCATAAAATTGATTTTCACTATCTAAAAATCTATCTTCATCTTTATTTTCTGCATCTTTCGTTGGCTCTTGCATTTTTATCCCATATATTTCTGTTGCTGGGCCTGTATATGCATCCCATCTAACTGTGTAATAATCTTCTATTTCACTTTCTGAAATTCCATTATATATATTTAGTGGCTTCTTTTTTGATACTACATATTCATATCTATATCTATCTTTTTCATAATATCCTCTATATTTTCCTACTGTTACGTCAAATCTTGCTACTTCTCCTTCTATTTTTCTCCACAAGAAACTTAACGTTCTGTTTATAATATTTGACTTTACTGGGTTTTCAAATTCATTACTTTCATTGTTATAACCTTCATAATATGCTTGTAATGGTACTTGTATGCTTATTGTATCTGTATTCATTTCTTTGTATGCTTCTATTGGATATGTTATATTAAATCTATATGTATTATATCTTGATACAGTTTTCGTTACTATTTTGCTATCCTCATCTCTTACTGCTTCCCTTTTTGCTGTGAACTCTCCTGTTTCTTCTTTATAATCAAAATTTATGTCTGTTCCTGTTATTTCTACTTTATCTGGCATATGTCCATTTAATGGTGGTATTTTCCCTGTTAAATATGCGGATTTTAATATTGCTAATCCTTTTTCTTCTTTTGTTTCTATATAGAATGATAAATTTACACTTCTTTTTTCTTGATCTATTACTTGCTCTATACTTTGTGCTCCTGTATGGTAGCCTGTATAGTCATATATGCTACAGCTTACACTAGCATACCAATCTACTGTAAATTTTACTTCTTTATATATATTTGTTATAGTTCCGCTTTCATCTTTATGCTTCCCTGTTAATATTATTTTATTTTCTCCACTACTATATTTTTTTGTATCTGTCCCTAGATTTGGTGCTTTTATTGTTGCATATATTAACTTTTGTGTTCCTTTATTTACATTCTTTAAGTTTATTTGTGTTGTATTATCTGATATATAATTTCCGTTTATTACATTGTCATCCACTATTGCTGTTTTGAAGTTAATGTTTTGACCTTGCACCACTATCTTTCCTTCTTCTAATGTTCCATTTGTTAATACATTTAGGTTTATGTATAAAGTATCAGTTTCTGTTATTTCTTTACATGTTCCTCTTATTTTGTTTGCATAACCATCATTATCTAAATCTTTTAAAAAGAAAGCATCGAATTTTACATAGCCTGCTTCATCAACTTTATCATCACCATCATTAACTTTTGGGTATTCCATTGCTCGTGCAAGTTCTAGATCATATGTATTATTTATTGGTTTTGAATTTCTAAATAACGCAGTAAATAGCAATACTACTAAAAGTATTATTGCTACTACTCCGTATGCCACTGCTTACAAGTATTTTTTTATTTTTTTTGCAATTTGGTATTTTTTCTTTGTTTTTTACTTGTCTTTTCTTCTTTTTTAAACCTTTGTCATCTTTCTCTTGCATTTCTGTGTACCTCCCAAAATTCCATATTTAAGAAAATATTAATTTATATTTATTTTGTTCTATTGTTTATTTGATTTTTTTTATTTTATGAAAAGAACAGCCCTGCATCTCATCCCCTTCAAGTATCCGTCTATAGAGTCACGCTTACTTGCCGGATAAGTATTGCTATCAACATTGTAAGTGTTTCCTCTAAAAACTCTCTTAAAACTAGAGCGTGCTTCCATAGTCAATTCTTCAGCATTACCACATAAATCATATATGTTGTTTGCTTTTGTTTGCTCACTTGACCCTGTAGGAATTTCCTTTTGAAGTCCTGCTCCTTTTGTACTTTCTTGGTAGCCATCTCCATCTTTGTCATATTTTACCTCTACATTCTTATAATTTCCCCATTTTGCTGAGTCTTCTATTACATCTTCTTTCCCTATTCCATTATCACTTTCTATTATCCACATTAAGGTTCTATCAAACTGACTTCCAAATATCATACTTGTTACTACATTTTCATTTGTTCCGTTTAATAATTTACATTCATCGTATAGTTCATAGAACGTTCCATTTAATATATTTGTATTCATTTTTACTATTTTTGCAGCTCCTATTTTGGCACCTTCTATAAATCTTCCTGTTTCGTATCTTCCTATATAAAAACCTCCATATTTTGCTATACTTTCTATACTTGTTTCAAAATCTTTCTCCATATTCATTAAAAGCTCTGCCATACTTTCGGCTTTTGCTCTACTCTCTCGCAAATTTAGGGGTATATCCATATATTCCAAAACATCTGGCTCTCTATGCGTAACAGAACTATCAGATATTTTCATTACTCCGTCGGTTTCGCTCCAATCATATGGCTTTGCTCCTGTTTTTTCATCTATATTATTTCCTGTGCTCATTGTGAAATCATATAACTTTCCCCACATCTTTCCACTCTCATCTATTCCATACATTTTACTTACATCTGGCACTGGTACCCACACATATTGGTTTCTTGTCTTTCTTGCCTCGTTTGCATTTGCTTCTGTTATCTTTACTTCGCTATTATTTTTTTTCTCTTCATCTGTTTTTTCATATATTACAAATCCTTCTTTTACTGTATTTTCTCCGTCTACACTACTTCCAACATATCCTTTTGGTACTGGAACCTTTTCTTCATTTTCATCTGTGTATATATCCATATATTCATTGCTTGTTTCCACTTTTTTTATTTCCTTTATATAATCTCCCCTCTGTGCCATTGCTGATATTTCTTTGCCTTGCGTCTCTTTTGTTGCATTTGTGGATAATATTACTGTTAACATTGTTATTGCAAATATTGCTATTATTAGTACAACTGATACTATAATAGATATTGGTTTTATTGTTATTATGTTTGTATTCTTTTGTTTTCTTTCATTTTTGCAATTTACCTTATTATTCTTTTCTACTTGTTTTATTCTTAACTTTCTTCTTTTCTTTTCCATTCTTGATTTTTCTCCTTTTTTCATTGTTTTATGTATATTGCTTATCATAATGTTCGTGCTGTTTTTTCGACTTGTATTTATATTTATTATATATATAAGAAATTTCTTTGTAAATAGCTATTTAAATCCATTTCTAGCATTTTTATTTTTTTCCTTACGGAAACTACCTTTGCATGCTTTTTTACATTTTTATTACTTTTTTTGCTGTAAAATGAACAGAAACTAAGAAGGAAAATTATGGTAACGGACCTTCGTGTTCATTTTTAGAATAAAAATGGACAAATCTTCGCGTTCGAATAATGAACACGAAGATTTGTCCTTAACTTGCACTTAATTGAACATTTATATTTATTTCTTTATTATTTCTAAAAATTGTTAAATTTACTGTATCTCCTGGTGATTTTGTATAAATATAACTTCTTAAATCACACATTTTATTAAGTTCTAATTCATCTATTTTTGTTATTATGTCACCTACTTTTAGTCCAGATTTTGCTGCAACTGAATCTAAAGAAATTTGTGCTACATATATTCCTTTATCTAAGTTTATTTTTGAATCTACATACGGTATCATGGCACTATCATATGCAAATACACCAAGCTTCGCTTCATCAAATTTTCCATACTTTTGATATTTTTCGATGATTGGTTTTATTATGTTTATTGGCACAGCAAAACCTATTCCTTCTGCTGATGTTATTTTTACTGTTGTAATTCCTATTATATTTCCATCTACATTTATTAATGGTCCTCCACTATTTCCTGGATTTATTGTTGCATCTGTTTGTATTAAATCTTCCATATACGTTGTTTGTGTTTTGTTTGCTTTGTTTGTTACATTTGCATTTACTTTGGAATTATCTTCAATTTCTTCTTCTATTTTTACTGTTCTGTTTATTGCACTTATAATTCCAGACGTTACGGTTCTTTGGAATTCATATCCTATTGGATTTCCTATTGCATACACAATTTCTCCTGTTCTTATATTATCCGAATCTCCTAATTTTGCATATGATAAATTTTTTACGTTTATCTTCGATATAGATAAATCTATTGATGAATCTGACCATACTACATTTGCTGTGTATGATCTTCCATCTTCTAGTGTTACATAACAGTTACTATACTTTGCTCCAGTTACATGTTCATTTGATAATATATATCCATCTTCTGAAACAATTACTCCTGTCCCTAATCCTAATTTTGTTGTACTATCTGTTAAAAATATTGTATTTCCTGCATCTTTTATTTTTGATATTCCTACTACACAAGATGTTACATCTTCCACCACATCTGCTATTTGTTTGCTTTGCTCTTTTACTTCATCAACTGTTTGTATTGTTCTTACTGCTGTTACATTTGAACTTTGCATATCTACATATGTATTTATATCTATTCCTTCATATATTTTATATAAACTTATACTTAATATTGAAGTTAATATCATTATTGCAATTATTGTTAATATTCCTTTTAGTGTTCTTTTTTCTGTTTTTTTATATCTATACATATATAGCTTCCTCCATTAAACTATTAGGGACGGGGTTAAATAGTTTACATGTTTATTAATATTTTTGAGCGTCCCTAAATTCCGGATTTTTTTAAGCCGTCCCCCAAAGTTATTTTTTCCATATTTTGTTTTTTTATAACCAAAAATAAGGCAAAAAAGAAGTAAAAACAAAAACTCCAGCAATTTCTTAGTATTACTGGAATTTTCGCTTTCGGATTCGTACATAGGATTACTTTTTACTTTTAGGTTTTTTTTTTTTATACTATCCTCTTTTTACTTCTTTATGCACTTTTACTTAATTTGTGCATTTTGCTTATTTTTTGGTTTTTGCATCTTTTTTGCTTACTCTTTCGATTAATGCTAAATATTTTGCTACAGATTTTTGCAAATCTGCCCGCCTTTGAGGCGTAAGCTTTTTGAGTTCTTCTTCTGTAAGCTGGCCATTCCTTTGCATATCAAGCTTTTGCCCTAATTCTGCCATTTCAGACATACAAAACCCCCTTTTAAAGCATATACTTAAGTAACATTAATATTATAATATATTTACCAGGATTTTTCAATATTTATAATGCAAAAATATATTGTTATGTAAATTTATTTTTTTAATAATTTGTTATTTTTTGCTATAATATTTACTTTGTAATTATTACACACTTGCAAGCTCTGCTTTTATTTTTTCTATTTTCTCTTCTTCTAGTCTTGTTACTTCTCCTATAATTTTTATTGGTATACTCTTCTTTAGCATTTCCTTGGCTATTTGCATTTTTTCTTCTGCTCTTCCTTCTTTTTTCATTTGTATTACTATTCTTTCACCTAATGATAACATCTTTTTCTCCTCCTTTTC
>CANQSP010000065.1 GCA_947626555.1 uncultured Clostridia bacterium
AAACCTCCCTATAATTTATATTTTAAAATATGGTAACATTTTTATCTTCTGTGGCTTTAAAATTTTTTCTCCATCAGATAAAAAAGATAAACATGAAAATGTTTCTAAATTTTGAGTAAAAAAGTTAGTATCGAAAATATAATCTGTTTGAAAATATGAATTAAAAGATTCAGATATATTTGAGTTTTTTGAATTTAATTTATTAAATAAATAATTAAAATTAGTTTCTTTTGCTCCTTCGGTGTATGTTTGAGAAATCTTTTCTTTTTCTTCTTTACCAATTTGTTTTTGTGCATCTTCAATTGTAAAAATATCATCAGTTCTAAACCAAAGTTTATTAACTAAATTTTGGGTAATTACTTTTACAGTAGATTGATTATTTAAAGTATTTAATAAAGAAGTATAGCTTTGAGTAGCTACAATATTAATACACTTGGCTTCTCTACTTTGTGCAAAAAAAGCAGCATCTGAGGATGTTACATACTCATGAAACTCATCACTTATAAAAGCAACTGGTCTGCAAGAATAATTAGTCTTTGACAAATTGCTTAGTATTTCAGTTTGGAAATCTAGCTTTAAATATGCTGCTATTAATTTAGAAAGATTTTTATATTCAGCAATATTCATATTTAAAACAACAATTTTGCCTTTATTAATAACATTAGAAAAACCAAGAAAATTTAAATCTTTCTTTAATGGACAGAAAATATTCTTAATTTTATAATCAGAGACAAATAAATTAGTAATACGAGTAATTTCTGATTTTAAAATAGAAAGAGTTCTATCATCTAAAGTTTTATATTCTCTTTCAAAAAAATTTAAAGATGATAGTAAATTGTAGCAATCTTCTTTAGAAAGCTTATTTTGTAAAAATTTTTCTTTTATAATAGATATTTTTTCTAAATAATAATTAGGAAAAACAATTAAATTATGTAGTTCTTCAAAAGTAACATAATTTTCATTATAAATTCTACATAACTTAATACATTCAGACAATATTTGTTCAGCTTTATCTAGCCAAAAAGATTCAGAATTATTTGGTGAAAATAGCAATAATATTGTTTTCAAACGATCTGCTAAAACAGAAGCTTTTAAATTAGGTTTGTGCAATGGATTATATTTTATTTTTCCACTTAAATCTATAATAATTAAGTCTTGTTCACGGTTAAAAAGTTTACAATATTCTAAAACTTTTGAATAATAATTTCCTTTTACATCAAGAATTAACATTCCCAATTTTTCAGTTTTTGTAAAATGTTTATACTCTATTAATTGCTTTGTAAAAGGATACATTGCACTACTTGTTTTGCCAGAACCAATAGTTCCAGTTATTAAAATATTTTGATATAAACTCTTGTCTGAAATATAAATGTTGTTATTATTAAGATCTTTTCCAATTAATAATTGTAGAGAATTAAAAGTATTTGATATTTTTTTTCCTGATTTATGTGGTTGAATAAAATGTTTTATTTTTGAAAAAACTAAATTGAAAATAATTATATTAGAAAAAATGTATGAAAATATAAAAAGAAGTTTTAGCAATCTCCATAATTCAGGCTGTTCTTCGCAAATATTAAAAGGATTAATACCATAAGTAATAATAACCTCATTAGAATAATATAAAGGATAAAAGATAGTATAAGCTATAAAACAGGAAAAGATAAAAAAAAATGTGATAAAAATGAATCTCGTGTATATCACCTCCAAAATAAAAGAGATAATTATCAAGAAAAAGAAAAAAATATCACCTCCTCTAATGTAGAGAATAAATTACTTTTTATTGAATTTTAATTTTAGATTTAATTTGGAACCTTGAAGATTATGAAATAAATAAATTTCGAAAAAACTATAAATAGAATAAAAAGTAATAAAGGAATTAATAATAAGTAATATAAAAAATATGTGTATTAAAATGATAATCATCTCCTTTATGTTTGACATAATACAATATTTTTTTAAATTTGTCTATACTTTTTTTGAAAAATGTGTTAAAATAATAAAAGTTCTTATAAAAACCTAAAATTCGACAAGAATTATATAGGAGAAAAGGAGGAAATTATGAATTTTACTAGAGAAACAAAAATAGGAGAAATATTAGAAAAAGCTCCAGAAAAAGCAGAAACATTAATACAAGCTGGAATGCATTGTATAGGATGTCCAGCATCACAAGCTGAAACTTTAGAAGAAGCATGTCAAGTACATGGAATAGATGTAGATGAATTAGTAAAAAAATTAAATGATTAATAAAATAAAAAATAGAATCTAATGAATCAAAAAGGTATAAATATAATAAAAAAAATAGTTACAAGCAAGGAATTTTTATAAAAGTTCACAAATTTAAGCAAGAAAATAAAAAAAATTCACAAAATAAACAAAAAATATTCAAAAATTTTTCAAAATAGATTGACAAATATAAAAATATATAGTAAACTAAAGAAGCAGTCGCATTGGTGCGACTCTACTTGGGTCATTAGCTCAGGTGGTAGAGCACTTGACTTTTAATCAAGTTGTCCGCGGTTCGAGTCCGCGATGGCTCACCAATATCAAGGATTTGGTGAACAAATCCTTGATAAAAACTATAATAAAAGGCCCCTTGGTCAAGTGGTTAAGACATCGCCCTTTCACGGCGGAGACATGGGTTCGAGTCCCGTAGGGGTCACCATATGCCACTTTAGCTCAGATGGTAGAGCAACTGACTTGTAATCAGTAGGTCGCCCGTTCGATTCGGGCAAGTGGCTCCAATACTTAGAACTAAGCTTGTTATGTAACTTGCTTGGTTCTTTGTTTTTTTATATTCAAACAAGATAGTGTTTAATGTCAATGTTCAAAGTAGATAGTTTGTATAAAATATATGCAAAATATTTATACCTCTGATTTATAGAGTAAAATGTAAGAGGTGATAAAAATGGCAAAAACAGTAATAGTAACAGGAGGATCAAAAGGGATAGGAGAAGCAATTGTAAGAACACTTTCAAAAGAGCAATATAATGTAGTATTAAACTATAACAAATCAGAAGAAAATGCAAAAAAAATACAAAAAGACTTAAAAAACATAGATATAATAAAAGCTGATGTATCAACAAGAAAAGGGGCAAAAGAGTTAGTAGAATTTGCTTTACATAAATACAACAATATAGATGTATTAATAAACAATGCTGGAATATCACAAACAAAATTATTTACAGATATTACAGATGAAGATTGGAATAATATGATAAATACTAATTTAAATTCAGCCTTTTATATGTGTCAAGAAGTATTGCCAAATATGTTGCATAATAAAAATGGATGCATAATAAATATATCATCAATATGGGGGATAACAGGTGCTTCTTGTGAAGTGCATTATAGTGTTGCAAAGGCAGGAATGGATGGATTAACAAAATCACTTGCAAAAGAGTTAGGTCCTTCAAACATAAGAATAAATTCAATTGCTCCAGGAATTATTAATACAGATATGAATAAAATGTTATCAACAGAAGATAGAAAAAATATTATAGAAGAAATACCATTAGGAAAAATAGGTGAACCAGTTGAAATAGCAAATACAGTAAAATGGCTAATAGAGAATAGTTATACAACAGGTCAAGTAATATCAGTAAATGGAGGCTGGAACATATAAAGAAATATAAAATTTTAAGTAAAGTAAATAATTATAAAAAAGCCCTCACTATAAATGAGGGCAACTTTTTATTCTTCAACTTTCCTTTTATAATTTCCAGATATAAGCTTTGGAACATAATGAATAATTTTATAAATAGCTAGTTTTATTTTTTTGCTCCAAATATAAGTTTTTCTTAGACCTTTGTGAACTTCCATACCAGTTTCTGGAGTGGTAACCATTGCCAAAGGTTCCTCTTCAGTAGTTACTTCAACAGCTTCTACAGGAAAAGAAAAATTTTGACCAAAGTTATTATCCCATTCACCAGTATTATCTCTAAAACAGAAATTAAGGCAATTAGTCTCAGGAATATCAATTTCACATTGAAAACCAAGTTCAGTTTTTACCATTTTAGTCTCAGCAGAATCATTCCAATTTGTACCAAAACCATAATGAATATAAACTTCATCTACACCTTTTTGAAATAAGTATCCAGCATAAGATACTTTTACATTTGAATTTTCAACCAATTTATCAGTGTTAAAAAAAATATTTTTTACTAATTCCATATTAAATCTCTCCTTAAGTTTTATCTTTTGTATTCATATTATATTATTAAAAATTGTAATATTCAAGTACTTTTTTAGAAAAAATATCAAAATTTGTAAATTTTAGTATTAATAGCCTTTATGAATCCTTCCAATGATAGTAAAGTTAGTATTTTCATCAACATCAATATCAGGATAATTTTTATTATCAGGTCGTAATATTAATTTATCTTTTCTAATAACAAAACGTCTTATAATAATTTCATCATTATAAACAAATAAACCAATATCTTTATTATTCAGATTGGCATTAAGCTCAACGAAAACATAAGAATCTTTTTTGAAAAGTGGTTCCATAACATCATCTTCTACTTTTAAAGCAAAAGAAGCTTGACTAGCAGAAGGAGGGCAAGTAATAAAATCTTTAACAGAATCTACACAAGGAACCTTGTCATAAGAGATATGTCTTAAAAGTTTATATCTTACTTGATCTTCAGTAATAATTCGATCATAAGTATAAGAAATAGGCATATATGGAATTCCAATGCATTTACAAATACTTTTTAAAGCCTTATGACTAGGATTACGTTCACCTTTTTCAATATGAGTTAAATGACCAATATTTATACCAGTATCTCTAGCTACATCGGCTTTCGTTATTTCTTTGTCGCTTCTTGCTTTTCTTAATAAAGAGCCTAACATAATAAAATCAAATCCTTTCATGAAATATTAGAAGTCTATTATAGATAAAAAATTTCAAATAGAAACATAATTCTACAATATTTTTAAACATTATATAAAAAAAAAATAAATTTGTCTACAAGTAAAGAAGAAATATTGTAAAAAAAAAAATCATATGATAATATAAAAAAGAAAATTGGGAAAAGAAAGGTAATATTAATGAGAAGAAGAATAAATAAAAGAGGAAGAAGAGCAAATAAAAAAAGAAATGTAATAATAATAAATAGCATAGTAATTGTACTAGTATTGATATTTTTTTCAGTTATTTTTTCAATTTTAAATATAGGGAATAGTAATACAATAATAGGATTAAAAATAGAAGGAATAGATGTTTCAAATTTATCACAAGAAGATATAACAAACAAAATAAATAATTGGAAAGAAACAATATTAAACAGTGAAATAAACTTAAAATATGATGAATTAGAAGAAAGTATAATTGCACAAGAATTCATAAACAATATAGAAGTTGAAAGTGCAATACAAGAAGCATGTAAAACAGGAAAAAAAGGTAACATAATACAAAACAATTATGAAATATTATTCACAATGCTTTTTGGAAAAAACATTTTAGTTAATATGAATATTGATGAGAAAAATTTAGATAAACAAATAGAAGAAATAGATGGAAAGCTTCCAGGGGCAATAGTAGAAAATAGCTATTATATAGAAGACTCAGAATTAATTATAAAATCAGGAAAAGAAGGAATAAAAACTAAAAAAGACGACTTAAAAAACCTAATAAAAGATGAGTTATGTAAAGCAAATAAAGAGATAATATATATTCCAGTAGAAATAAAAACTCCAAAAGAAATAGACTTAGAGCAAATACATAAAGAAATATATAAAGAACCTGAAAATGCATACATAAATGAAAATCCTGTAGAGATACATCCACATATAAATGGAGTAGACTTTGCAATATCTATGCAGGAAGCAAAAAAGATAATAGAAGAAAAGAAAGATGAGTATGAGATACCTTTAACAATAACTGTACCAGAAAAAACAATAGATTCATTAGCAGGAGAAGCATTTCCAGCTAATTTAGGAGAATTTATGACAAGATATGATATAAGAGATGAAAATAGAAGTTCAAACCTAGAATTAGCATCTAAAAAAATAGATGGAATTATAATATTGCCAGGAGAAACATTCTCATACAATAAAACAGTAGGAGAAAGGACAATAGCAGAAGGATACAAAGAAGCAGGACAATATATAGGAGGAAAACTAGTTAATGGAGTAGGAGGAGGAATATGTCAGTTATCTTCTACATTATATAATGCAGTACTATATGCAAACTTAGAGATAGTATCAAGAACGAATCATGGTTATCTATGTGCATATATAAACGGAGGAAGAGATGCAACTGTATCTTGGGGAACAATAGATTTTCAATTTAAAAATACAAGAAAATATCCGATAAAAATACAATCAACTGTAAGAAATGGAGTAGTACAGGTAGCAATATATGGAATACCAGAGGAAAAAGAATATGAAGTAGTAATAGAAGATGAAATCATAGAAAAAATTCCAAATAATACAACTTATATAGATGATAACACATTAACCAAAGGAACAGAAATAACGGAACAACAAGGTTTTGAAGGAGCAAAAAGTATAACGTATAAAGTATTAAAAGATAATGGAAAAATCATATCAAAAACGATTTTGTCAAATGATACATATAAACCGATGGAAACGATAATAAGAAGAGGTACAAAGTAAAAATAAAAAAATAGATGTAGGCAAAATACAAAAAACCTACATCTATTCTAATAAAAAACAATAATGAAAATAAACTGATACATACTTTTGGGCTTTTTTTAGAAAAACGTTGACAAAATATATAAAAAATACTATAATAATACTTGCGTGATAGTGAGTATCTCCACTAGTCCTAAGTAAATGCTATAACATACAAAGGACATATTGGAAATAAATTTTTAATAAATGGGCCATTAGCTCAGTTGGTAGAGCAGCAGACTCTTAATCGAGCCGTACCTTACCATTACATAATTGATACAATTCAGTATTTGCAACATATTTTAAAGTTTTAAT